>NZ_JBFTJJ010000023.1:0-87582 GCF_056395365.1 Variovorax sp. 10L421 | reverse complement strand
CTCGCCGAAACCGGCTTCACCCCGTCGGACTACTACCGAACCCTGCGCCTGAAGTACGGGCGATGGCTGCTCACAACCTCGGACATCAGCATCAACGAGATTGCCTTCGAATGCGGATTCGCCGACGCGTCACATTTCATCCGCCACTTTCAGACGCAGTTCGGGATGACGCCAGGTCGTTTGCGGCGGGCGTTGGAGGGAGGCGCATGACCGTGGCCCATCCGAACGACCGGTTTGGCCGATAGTACCCATTCGCGCGAGGCCGAGGGATATCGGCAATCACTGCAAAGCAGAAGCCCCAGTGCTCCTACCGCATGATAGGGTTACCCCCTCGGCAACCGCGAGGCAGAAGTTCTCCTACGAACCATGGGGCAGATGACTCAATTGACGCGCTGCAATACTGAGATCTAGCATCCTCTCTCGCCTGCCGTGGGCAGGTGGCCCTTCCAAGGCGTCGAGGAGTTCACATGGCAGCCCGTTCGATCGCGTCGCTCACGCTCAGCTTCGGCCTGGTTTCGATCCCCGTGCGCCTCTACTCCGCCACGGAGAGTTCCACCGAGATGCGCTTCAACATGCTTACCAAGAACGGCGAGCGCGTGAAGCAGCAGTACATCTCCGAGAAGACCCGCAAAGTGGTCGAGCGATCGGAGATGGTCAAGGGCTACGAGTTCGAGAAGGACCACTTCGCTCGTGGACCATCCATGGTTCCCGTGGATGGCAGCGGCTTGCGCAATAGCTGCAGGCGCTGCGCTGGCACTCCTTTCCTGAAGAGATGTGCAACGCCCTGCGCCTGCGCTGCGACAGCGGCTTCTGCGTGATGTCGACGCCTCGATGCACCGCAGGTGGAAGACGCAGCAGGTGACGAGTGAGATGACTGGTCGGGCGCGGACGAACGGAGCCCTCGGGGCACACTCGGTCGACAGCACGCAGGCGTGTCAGGTTATTCACCATCAGCGCCTTGATCGACCGTGTGTACCCGCCGATCACGAACTCCTGGCGCAACTTGCATTTGAGCTTCAACCAGGTTTCGCTGCGCCTGGAGACATAGGGTGCATCGGCGCGCTTCGCGATCACGCCCTCCATCTGCATACGGCATCCCGACCGGAGGAGCGACGTCGGGTCGGCTTCGAAATCGTCGCTGAACCGCACATGCGCCGTGGCCTTGGCTGTCAAGAAATCCCGGAGCAGCGTCCGGCGGTCCCGCAGTGGCACCTGCCTCAGGTCGTGGCCCTCGAAGAAGGGTGCGTCGAACACGAAGAAGACGATGCGGTCGGTGTCCCGGCCGCGGTCGAAGGCGTTTTGCAATGCGTTGAAGTCCGGCGCGCCGGAGGTGCCCAGTACGACGATCTCGCCGTCGAGAAACGAAGCGCGAAGGCCGAGCGTGGCAAGTTCGGACACCAGCGATGGCATCTTCGCGGCCCGGTCGTGACCGCCACGGGTGATCAACGCGATCTTTCCATTGTCGAGCCTCGCCATCAGGCGATAGCCGTCGAACTTGATTTCGTAGAGCCACTCGCCAACGGAGGGGACGCCTGCGGCCAAGGTGGCGAGCTGTGGCTTGATCTCCGCGGGAAGGGCCGTCTTGCGTCCGGGCGCAAGTGACCTGGAGGTTGCCGCGGGCGCCTTGGGCGCCGTCGGGGTGGGGGCGCGGCCGCGGGCCTTCTTGAGCGGCTTCGCGATCACGCTGTCGGGCAATGCCGTCACCACCTCGTAGTCGGCGTGCGCGCGCGCGTGTTCGTCCTTCTTCTTGAACAGGATCCACGGCTCCTGCCGTTCGCCGCCCTTGGCGATCTTCACCAACTCCCACAGGCCCTCGAGCTTCTGGCCATGCAAGCTGCCATCCGCATCGAGAAGACGTCCAGAGCCTTTATGCACCGTCAAGCGGGTCGCGACCATCCAGCGGCCTGCGGCAGCACCTGACGGGTTGGTGACCATCTCCCTTGCGATGAGACAGCCGCTAAGGTGACGTTGGATCTTTCAGTAGCGCACCTTACTTCAGCGCAGGTTCGTGCGACTCGAGGAACAATGGTGCCATCTGCTTAGGTCGCGCCGATGCCAGTTGTACACTCGCGCGGCCCTGGTCGATGTCTAGGGATAGAAGGACCACTTTGACGCTCGCCCTTGATGCCGAATACCTCCTGTCGCCACTGCAATCTTTGGTAGGCCGTCCTAAAGCATGGGTCAACAGCATCCATCCGCTGAGCGACGGGAGCGCGGTGCTTCATCTGACCTCCAACCAGGACTACCACATGCGCGAGCATCTGGTCGTGCTGCGCGACGGCCGCTGCCACGTGATCAATGAGCCGCCCGCACTGACGCGGGCTCGCGACCAGTGCGCGCAGGACCCGGCGCGCAAGACCAAGGGGCAGGCGAAGTCATTTCAGATCGGCGATCGCGTGGGCCTGCTGCTGAGCGATCGCTGGCTCTGGCTGTTCGATCCGCTGCGCGGCGACGAGGCCGAGGAAATCGTCATCGAATCGCCGCTGCCCATCTGGGCGCCCAAGAGCTGGCCCGATAACGTCAATGCCCATAGTGTTGTGCGATGCGGGATGACGGTCGACCATCGCGTGCCCGTGGTGCTGGGACATCCGGCCGCCCATCACGACTACACCGCGCACTGGGCCCTGCTGGATATCGATGTCGATGCGCTGCGCGCTCGCTGGTCGCAGTTGGACAACACGGGTTGGACACGCACGATTCGCCACCAGCTCAATCCGAACTACGAGGGGGTCGAAGGCCACGAAGGCACCTACCTGTGTGACCTCGCGTGGCTGGGTGATCGCCTGCGAGCGTTCAGCATCGGCAACAGCACGCACATTGGCCGCATGGGCATGGCCTACACCGCGGTGCTTGAGACCGACGCGCATGGCCAGAAGCCCGTGCTATTGCAAAGTCTGGACGAGGGCTGCTTCGGCGACTTCATCGACGGCGAACGCGCGTTGCTCATTCCGGCGAGTAAATCGGGGATACGCAAGGGCAAGCCGGCACTGCTTGAAGTCGCCACCGGCGCTGAAGTCGAACTGACGCTACGCGGCTACGCGGGCTTCCGGCCCTTTGCCGCGCGGAACGGCAAGGTTTGGCTGGTGGGCGGTGGCGGGACAGGCGCTTGGTGCGACTGGCAGCAGATCAGCCTGCGCGACGAGGAGGGCAAGCCCGGACGCGTTGTCGCCTGCCGCGTCGCATGAGGGCGGCTGCGCGACTACGACTCCGGTTCTCGGTAGCCGCCTGAAGGGACGCAGGCCCGGCTTCAGGCTTGCAGGCTTGGATAGTCGTAGTCGTAGAGGGCATTTTTCGCCAGTTATCGAGGGTCCGCCAAAACGGCCCAGGTCGGTCGATCAGATGGACTGATCCTGGGCGACGGTCCAGCTTACCCAGATTTGACACGGATCGGCGCTCAGCCTAACGCGAAGGTCGCAGCACACGGCTACTCGACGTACGTCGATCATGATTCTGCTCTTCCTCCTCCCTGCACCCCGCTGAATCAACCGCTGGGCAAGGCGCAGCTTGTCGCGATATCCCAGATCCTCGGCGTGCTTGGCGAATCCTCGTATTTCATGCAGCCCCTCTTTCATTGTTTGTTCCCGATCGTATCGGTGGGCGCTCAGGGTGAAATCCCCCATCGACAGCCCCATGCGGAGGGTTCTAGGGACATGCTCTGGGCCGACGCGAAGGTGGCGCTGAGGCTCGCATGACCGCGATGAGCCGTGACCGAGATGAAGACGATGAGCGCGGCGCATGCGTCGTGCGTTTCACTTGGAACCAATGGAAGGCGGCCAGCCAGTGCTACCTGATTCCCTACATGATTCTTCTCGATGCACCGATCTGCAATTTTGATCGCGCGACCGAGATTGGGAAGTGCACTTCGCCGGGAACGCCGTCAGAGTCGACGTACTTTATTCGGGCCTCATAGTCCGCATCTGTGACATAGATGATGGACGCTTTGAACTCATGGTGGGGTCCGAAAGACGAAAAATGGCCACCTGTGTCTTCGCCGTCAGCGATATATCTTGAACTCGACCTCGGTTGCAGTTTGACCGACGTTGGTGAACTTCAAGTTGTGCCTTTTAATGCCGCTCGATTCAACCGAGCCTAGTCGTTCGGCCACGAACTTTGGGAGCGCCATGATGCGGCGGCGCTCTCGTTCCTCCGCAATGACCTCGAGATCAACACGCACTTGTTCTCGCGAAACTGCGACCAGTTGAGATTGCTGTTCGACAGAGTTTTTGAGCTCTTCTGCCTGGAGTTTCAAAGCTTGGGTGCTATGACGCAATTCTTCACCTTGCTGCATGTAGCCGAGTACGAGCCATAAAAAGGCGAGTGGCGCTGAAAATCCGGCAATGAAGTCGCCCCATTCGTTCAACTTGGTGGGATGCTCTTGAGTGGCAACGATCCACGCAGCAGCGGCAATCCAGACGGCGGATATTGCAACGCCGGCGATGAATTTTCGATCTCGCATCTTTTCTCCTCGTTTAGCTCGATTGTGCCAATTGCCCCGTGGAGGGTTCGACCTGCGTGTGGCGCGCGCGAAGAATGCCATGGATCCCCAGAAAGGGCGTCCAGGGCGCCCCAACTGCCAACCGGCGATACTGGACTTGGCGCACGGCGACGACCCCATCGGGACAGGGCGCCGCTGAAGCCGATGCGCGCCCAGGGGGGGGCAGGCCCTCCTGCAAGGCCGCCTACCGGCCCCCTGCCAGGCTGCGATAGCCCACGGCGAGGTCGGCGATGCCGTCGGCGACGCCCCCATGCGCGCATCCCGTCGAACTGACCGACGTAAAGGCTGGCACACCAGTCGAGCGTGGCCAGCAGGTCGGCGCCGGCCTGGACTTGTGGGCGAGACGGCCGCCCTGCTGGATGTCTGGGCCCGTGGAGATCACCCACTCCATGCGCCGCGGCTGGACGCGGGGGGCAGACCCCGGCGACATTCCGTTCTAGCGCCTTTTAGGAGGGGCCAACGTCGTGCTCTCTTTCTGCCGCAAGTCGGCTGTAGTTGGTGCTGGAGGGCGGTGAACTGGAAAATCTCGTGATGTCGAGATGCTCGCCGATGGTCTCAGCGTTGGCGTGACCTCTCCGCCTGAGATTCGTCGTATTCGGCGCTCCGACGCGCCCCGAGCCGTCCGCCGGGCCCCTGCTGGCGAACCATCGAAAGATGTGGAAACGGTAGTCGCTGGTTGTCCTCATGTGCAGAAAACCTGACGCCGCAACGCCCTGATCGTCGACTGGAATGCCGGCAGCTCGGAGAGCTGCCAGTTCTGCATCGTGGGTGATCTCGAATGGCAGCTTCAAGGTCACCGTTGCCATGTGATAAGTGGCTTTGCCCATCCATGTTCCCCTCGGCGTTTTTGATGCGCCAGTGAATCCCAAGGTTTCGCCGCGCGCAATACTGCTTTCGTCGGGGGCGCTTTGTCATAGGCGGTAGCAGGGAAGGAGCGGGTCATTTGTCTCTCCGGAGAAGGTGCGCACCGCTCATGCGCGCATGCGGCGCTATTTCTATAGTGACTTCACGGCGATACGCCTTGTTCCAAAGGTAACAAGCGGCGCCAGTTGACCGCCTCACTGGAGAACGCACATGGAACTGCGCAACCTGCCGCTGGGAAAGCTCTTCATGAACCTGCTGCGTGAAGACGCGGGCATGTCGTCGATGGAGTTCGCTGTCTTCAGTGCGCTCGCGGTGTTCCTGTACTTGATTCCGCTGCTTGCAGCGCTGCTCATCAACTGAACGTGAAACTACCCACGCGCAAGGACGGACTCCGCGATGATCAACGGCAAGAAGTTGGAAGGGACGCCGTACTCGTTCACCCCGAGCACGGCCGTTGCCGCGAGATCTGGCCTTCTCGGAACTGAACGCCTGGGGCCCAGCGTGTTTCGCTATGCGCAGGACAATGCCATCCGGCATGCAAATCGGAAAATCGCCGACGGTGTCGAGTGCCCGACGGAACTACAAGAGCCGTAACGAATTCGCAGGAGACAGACATGCTCACCACCGATCAAAAAGAAGCCATCCTTCGCGTGGCGGGTGTCGCCACACCAGCCTTTCCCTCTCCCGGCGTTCTCTGGCGGCAGCAATGGCAACACGATGCCGCACCAGGTAGCAGGACGAACCCTCAAGCCGGCATGGATCCGGGCACGGCCGCCAAACAATGGGCCCAGGCCATCAACATGCTCTTCGTCGCGTATTCGGCCGCCCGCACCGCCCGCAGCCTGCGCAAGGCCGAAGAAGCCCGGCAACTCAGCGTTCTGCGCCAGCTGCAGTGCCGCGCAAGAGCAGATACTGAAACCGGGAGCGCTGCGGCATCTAGCGCAAGAAAGGCCCGAAGACCGCGGCGCAAAAGCCACGCAATGGGGTGATCCACAGGCGTTCGCAGCGGCGAAAGCCTGGATCGCTAGCCGGCGATGTCGTGCCGGCCCTGGCGGGGCTCCTGGGCACCAGCTGCACGCCCCCGTGGCGGCCCGTGCGCCCAGCACCATCTCCGTAATCCATGACACCAGCAGGAGCCCGTAGGACTTCCCGTTATCGCGAGGCCAGAGTGCACGCAGGGCCAGATCGGCCGATTCCGATCCATCGGCAGGCGGTGCGGTGTCCGTCTCGACAAGCCGCCAGAACCGCTGCTCCAGCTCGACGAGCTGCGCGATCATGGTCTCGTCCCGCTCGATGCGATGGATGCGAAGTTCCTGGCCACAGATCAGCACAGCCACGTCAGCCGCCGGCTTGCCGGTCACGGCGAGCTGGTGCAGCACCTGCAACTGGACATACTCGGGCACGCCGTCTTCCCACAGCCGAGCACCTTGGTAGCCGGCCGTCTTGCACTCCAGGATCTGTACATCCGGGGAGCCCACGACCTCGCGGTCGATGTTCGCCAGCATCCAGGGATGCACGGGGTGCTGGAGCACCGCGTTGATCCGGCGCACTCGCAGCCCGGTGCGCCGCGTGTAGTGCGCGGCCACGATGGGTTCGAGCAACGTGCCCCAGTACATCGGGCTGGTGGCGTCGTCGGGATCGACCTTGGGGAGCAAGGCGTCTCGGCCGGTCTTTTCCATCCAGAGTTGCAGGGGCGATTTGTAGGGATGGAGACCGACGGCTGCGGCCGCGTCGGAGCTGCCGATGCCGCCCTTGCGGACGTCGAGCCATTGGTCGCGGCTCAGCGCCTGTGTCTTGACCAGCTTCAGGGCTGGCCGGCGTTTGGCGGGCGAGGTGCCCGCCACTTGAAGTTCCGCCATGGCGGTGTCCTTTCTTCGTGGTTGGTCAGTCATGTCCTTGGCGCACCCCAAAAGCACAAAGCCCCGGTCCCTTGAAGGGAGCCGGGGCTTGTGCCGTCGGGGTTCGGAGGAGTGGGGGCGCTGGAGGAGATGTCACGACGCCAGTTGGAGTGCTGCATCCAATGCGCGTTGCTTGAGGCCTGCCCCCTGGCCGAACTAGGCACTGTCGAGGCGGTATTCCTGGTTGCGGGCACGGCGTTCGTGATCGACGAACTCGGTCACGGCGCACAGCAGGCCCCATGCCGTGCCCTTGGCCGCACCGAGTTCGGCACCCCGGCCACGGCCCTCATAGAGCTCCTGCACCTTCTTCAGGGCGCGCTCGTTGGTCAGGGTCTGACTGTCGGCATGGCCATCGGTCTGGCACATGACGCGCAGAAAGAAATTCAAGGACTCGTGGGTCTTGACCTTGCGTTCCGCGAGCGTCCGCATCCGGTACATGAAGGTGTCCCAGCCGGAGACGGCGATACCGAGCTGCCGCTTGACCGCCTGCGCATCGAAGGTGGTGCTGTGCGGAACTCGCACGGCGCTGCTGGCGCCGTTGAGCGCGATCGACAGGGTGTTGTTGCACACGACCCGCACGGTGGTCGGCGTGGCGGTGGTGGCCAGTGTGCCGTCGCAGGAGGTCGCCAGCAGGATGTAGCCCTTCACGGTGTCGTTGCCCTTGAGTGCTGTTTCCTTGCCGGTGCGCGCGAGCGCCCAGAACTTCTTGCCGGCCTTGAGGACGCCTGCGGTCTTCAGCTCGAAGCCTGAGACCTCGGTAAGGTCGCGGTAGAACTCCAGCACGTCCCGGGGCTGCACGATCTGGTAGCGGCCACCGACCACCGACAGGGGCGCTTTCGTGTCGCTGCGGTAGAGCACCTTCTGGTCCTCGAAGGTCATGATGGAGCCCAATGCGCCGGCCTGCTCGGCCATGTAGCGCACGGGCGTCTCGCAGATGCGCCAGTCCATGCCGGCTTGCCGGGCCCAGACTTCGAGGGGTTGCTTGGGAGGGAGCTGGTTGCCCAGTTCGTGCCAAGGGGTTTGGCCGACGTAGGCCATTTCTTCGATGAGATGTGCCATGGGGGAAGGTGTCCTTGCTGCGGTATGAAGAAAAAGAAAAGCCCGCACGAGGCGGGCTTCGAAGGCGGAATGCCGCGGTGCGGCGGTTGAGAGGTCAACTGACGATGCGGCCGGCGGCCCGGGCCAGGCGCGCGTAGGCACTGAGGGTTTTGTCTGCACGCCAGTGCAGGTCACGCTCGATGCCCAGGGCACCGCCCATCAGCCGGAGGGAGGCCAGTTCGCGAACGGACAGATGGCCTGTTTCGGGACTGCCCAGGCCCAGGTCGGCCAGGCCGTAGGCGATGTCCTCGTCGTCGGGGTCAAGCTCCGTGATCAGCCAGGTGGCGGCGCCACATGGGTTGAACCACTTGAGCACAGGCCAAGGGTCGAAGTGCGGGTTGTCGCGCGCGGTATGGCCGTTGGCCAGCAGCAGGATGCGCAACTCAGGAGTGATGAGGTCCAAGGAAAGTCCTGAATGAAAGGGAGGGAGTGAAGGGGGTTGAAGGAAAAAGAGACGGGGGAGGAGGGGGCGGAGGAATGTCGATCAGCAGCGCGGGATCGAGAAGGTGTGCCCGCAGGCCAGGCAGCGACGGTTGCGCAGGATCGCGTCGTCGACGGCTTCGCCGAGCGCTGCGCCGACGGCACAGCCGGCGATGCCGCCGCTCAAGGCCCCGAGGATGGCGCCGGCGATGACGCCGAATGGCGTCGCCACCGTGCCTGCAACGGCGCCCACGGCCACGCCGAGTTCGGCGCCGGTGATCGCGCCGGACAGCGCGCCGGAGATACCGCCAGCGGCGCCAGCGACCGTGCCGATGGCGGCGCCGGCTTTCTTGGCCGTGTCGCGTCGGACGATGCGTCGCGATTGACAGGCGGGGCACGTGGAGGTCGATGGCGCGGCGAATGTTTCGTGCGACTGATACGGTTCATCGTCAAAACTGGAAGGGGTGAAGTCGGTTTCCATGAGCGAGGGGAAGGCACATGAGCGTTCCTGGTTGAAAAGAAGGAAAGCGCGTCCGGCGAAGCCAGACGGCACAAAGCCCAGCGCGGCGATGAGGCCGGGCTGGGCTTTGGTGGGAGCGGACGGACGTTCTACCGTCTATCCAATGCGGTCATATGTGGTCAAGAAAAACTGGAATCGTGATGTGCGGCGTCCACATTCCGCGCTGATGACCCGCCCCTGTACGCCTCCTGTTGAGCGTGGCCTGCACTCCTTGCACTCTCGCAGGCTTTCTTGACAGAACACTCCAGCCAGGTCCGCCGGACACTGCGTTTCATTTCGGCGGTGTAGATAATCAGATTCCGCCCCTTCAATACATGCAGCACCCAACGCCAGACTCAATTGAAAAGAAAATGGTTGACGCAAATGAGATAGCTACGAAGCTCGGCTTGCCGCTCTGGTCCGCTGTCTTGCTGGCCGTTGCCGTTGGTGCGGCCAGCGTCACGGCAGTCGTGTACGAGAAGGTCCGCATTCCAGGCTTGGAGGGGCGTGTTGCCCTGCTGGAGCGAGAGCTCGTCGACGAGAAGTTGCAAACCACTCGGGCGCAAGAAAACGCTGCCGCCTGGAAAAAGTTCGCCGAAGACCTGTCCAGCACCGCCAAGGCTGCTGCGGACAAATCCCTCAATGTTTGCTCGACGATCGAGTTGGTTCGCCAGCTTCGTGCGGACAAGAGCGCGGTGGAAGCATCGCTGGGGGACGTGCAAGCGGGGCACAACAATTGGAACGCCGTCGACTCTCAGGAGCGAGACAAGCGCGTTGCCGAACTCAGGCGCGCGGCTTCCGACTATCAGGCACAGATACTTGCCGTATCCCAGTGCGCAAAGTGATCGGCATGGACTCGGCGCGCGGTTCGAGTTTCTTGGGACAGTGGCAGCGCGCCCCCATCGTCGCCGATCTCCCCCGCCGTTGACGCAGCAGAGGCCAAGGCCTGTTCCATTTCAATTCTTAAGTATTGGTCGCAAGAATTCTTGAGATTTACCGGCTTCGTATTCGTGACCTTGTGCGCAGGCTGACATGCGGCAGCCCTTCGGTTAAGCCTTTTGCACCCTGACAATTGGACCTCGACGCGTTTTGATACAAGACCGTCGCGGTTACTCAAAATTCTCAGGGACGTCACTACATCACGCCAGATGTGGATGGGCACAATGTTTCTAATGGATGGAAGCAATTTGACTCCAAGGGCAATAGAGTTGGAACATATGACTCCGAGTTGAAATATGTCAAAAAATGATCAATTTAATATCTTCTTGTCACCGCGCAAGATGATTCATTTGGATGAGTCGGGGTGGATGGGAGGCATTTTTTGCGAAGAACTCCAAGAGTCATTTTTTTCCCCATCTGGTTGCTGGGGGAGAGTTGAGTATTTAACGCATTGGAAAGCTCAGTTGTCAAATTTGCTGGAAGATGGATCATTTGCAAAACTGATAACTGCAAGGCGAGATTTTGAAACTTCCAATTTTATTCCTGCTTGGATTATTTTTGACTTGGGAGAAGATTTTGCGCTGAGAAATAAATATTACTTTATTGATCACGATCGAACGCCCACTTTTGAGTCTTTCATGGAAGAGAGAGATGAAAGGGAAATTTTTAACGAAGATGGCATGTTGATTTCGGAATGGATTCTGAGCAGGGTTGCGATCAAAAATTTTTTAGCGTCTCTGGAGTGATTCTTGATTCTTGATTCTTGAGGTTTTTCGCTGATTTTGCGAATGACTGTGCGAAAAAATAAGATCGACTTCATTTGCTTGATTGAACTTATGACTGCAGGCAATCCAGCCAATGTGGTCATTTTGTCAATGCATCTCGGGGTACAAGAAAGAAATGAACGGGGAGATTCGAATGCCTGTACGTATCGCCTTGGCAGCAGTTCTGCTTGGGCTACCCATGGTTGCAACGGCTCAGGCTGCTAGCGCACCCCAACCCTTCGTCGAGCAGCAGCGCCAGCAAGAACGCGAACGCGCCCTGCGTGAGCAGAACGAGCGCACCGTTGACCAGCGGCCGCAGGCTGCACCACCGGCGCCGGCCCAGCGCATCCCCGAATCCGAGTCCCCGTGCTTCCGCATCGAACGCGTGCTGCTGGTCGGTGAGCATTCCGATTCCTTCCAATGGGCCGTCGCCGATCTGTCCGGCCCTGATGGCAACGACTCCCCCATCGGCCGATGCCTCGGCACAGCCGGGGTCAACGTAGTCCTCGCACGCGCCCAGCAAGCCGCCATCGCTCGCGGCTACGTCACCACCCGTGTGCTCGCTGCGCCGCAGGATCTCTCCGCCGGCACGCTGACCCTCTCGCTGGTGCCCGGCCGCATTGCAGCCATTCGGACAACGCCCGACTCTTCGTCCACGCTGCTTGGCAACTCGGCCTTGCTGGCCACGGCCATTCCCGCGCGCCCGGGCGACCTCCTGAACCTGCGCGACATCGAGCAGGGCCTGGAGAACTTGAAGCGCGCGCCGACCGCTGAAGCCGACATTCAAATCGAACCATCCACGGCTCCGAATGCCAAGCCGGGTGACAGCGACCTCGTCGTCAAGTACGTCCAGTCCCGCAAGGTTCGCCTCACCTTGAGCCTGGACGACAGCGGCACCGAAGCCACGGGCCGCTATCAAGCCGGCGCGACTGTCTCCGTGGACAACCCCTTCGGCCTGAACGACCTGTTCTACGTCAGCGCCAACCACAACATCAACAACCACGTCTTCGGCGACCCGGCCAAGGGCACCGAAGGCCAGACCGTTCACTACTCGTTGCCGTATGGCTACTGGCTGCTTGGCCTCACGGCCTCCAACAGCCAGTACCACCAGAGCGTGGCTGGCCTGAACCAGGACTACGTCTACGCCGGCAAGAGCAACAACGCCGAGATCAAGCTCTCGCGCCTGATCTATCGCGACCAGTAGCGCAAGACCACGGTGGCCGTCAAGGGCTGGCGTCGCGAGTCGCGCAACTTCGTGGACGACACCGAGGTCGAGGTGCAGCACCGCGTGGTCGGCGGCCTGGAGTTCAGCCTGAACCACAAGGAGTTCATCGGCGACGCGACGCTCGAAGGCACGCTGGCCTACAAGCGCGGCACGGGCGGTTTCGGCTTGCGCGCTGCGCCGGAAGAAGAGTTCGGCGAGGGCACCTCGCGCCTGAAGCTGTACACCGCCGACATCAGCCTCAATGCCCCGTTCAAGCTTGGCGAGCAGAAGATGCGCTACTCCGGCCTGATCCGCGCCCAGTGGAATCGCACGCCGCTGACGCCGCAAGACCGCTTCGCCATCGGCGGGCGCTACACGGTGCGCGGCTTCGATGGAGAGACGAGCCTGATGGGCGAGCGTGGCTGGCTCATCCGCAATGACATCGGATGGGCCATGGGCCAAAGCGGGGCGGAGCTATACGTTGGTGCCGACTATGGTCACGTGGGTGGCCGCTCGACGGTCGATCTGCTCGGCCGCAGTCTAGCTGGTGCCGTTATCGGCGTGCGCGGCCAGTGGACCAAGCTGAGCTACGACTTCTTCGTCGGCGCGCCCATCCGCAAGCCCGAGGGATACCGCACGGCAAAGGTCACACTCGGCTTCAACCTGAACGCGAGTTTTTGAGCACGCTGGCATGTCCAAGCAACCATTTCATCACGATGCGATGTATGGCATCTCGCGTTTGCCGCGCGGAAGTTGGGAGGTTGAACTGAAGCGCGAGGGCGTGGTGCTGTCCAAGACATTCAGTTTCCGTTTCCATGGCGGTGAAGAGACTGCGCTGCTGCGCGCGCAGGCATGGCGCGATGAGATCGTCAAGAAACATCCGCCCATGACCCGTCGCGCAAGAGCCGAAATCGTCATGTCCACCAGCAGAACGGGCATTGCGGGCGTGAACTGCAAAATCGGGCCCGATGGCCAACCGCAGGGCTGGATTGCCAGGACACGCATTGAGCCGGGCAAGACACTGCACAAGATCTTCAGCGTCAGGCGCTACGGCGCCCAAGCCAAGCAGCTAGCGATCGATGAACGCCAAAGACAATTGCAGCAGATGCAGGGGCACGTGAACGTGCACCCGTCCGAGGCGCTTGTGCGTGCTGCACCGAAACAGACCCTGCCCTCTGGTTTGCCCGTACCTCTGACGCTCCGGCAGATTGTGCGCCGCACCAACAGAAGTGGTATTCCCGGTGTGTTTTTTCGGCGCTCGCATCCAACGGCTCCAGGCATTTGGGTTGCCGCGACATCTATAGGGGTCGGAAAATATCTCCGCAGGAGTTTTTCCGTCGGGAAGTACGGAGAAGAACAGGCCAAGGCACTTGCCATCGCCGAGCGGGAAAAGCAACTGAAGCAGTTGCCCCCGCGCGCTCCAAAGACCAAGTCAACGCGCACCGCTTGATGAACGTCATCGGCGGGTAACCGCTGAGCTACGCCAGCAAGGTCTCATCGTCAACCATAAGACCGTCCAGAAGCTGATGGTCGAGATGCAGCTGAAGTCGCTGGTCCGCCCAAAACGCTACAAGGCCTATGACGGCGCAGCTTCCGAGACGGCCCCGGACCGCTTGGAGCGCGACTTCACGGCTGATGAGCCCAACAAGAAGTGGGTGACCGATGTGACCGAGTTCAAGGTGAACAACCAGAAGCTGTACTTGTCGCCGGTGATGGATCTCTACAACCGCGAGATCGTGTCGTACGAGATAGCAGAGCGTCCGCTGCCAGTCATGATCAAGAACATGCTCACCAAGGCGTTCAACCGGCTCGACTCAGGCCAGCGACCGATCCTGCATTCGGACCAAGGATGGCAGTACCGCATGCCCGCGTACCGCCATCGCCTGCATCAAAGCGGTGTCGTCCAGAGCATGTCGAGAAAGGGCAACTGCTATGACAACGCAGCCATGGAGAGCTTCTTCGGAACACTGAAGTGTGAGCTGTTCCACCTCAACAAGTTCGACACGACCGAGACGTTGAAAGACGCCCTTCACGACTACATTCGCTACTACAACGTGGATCGCATCAAGCTCGGGCTGGGAGGCCTGAGCCCAGTGGCGTACAGGATGCAGGCCGCCACGGCACCCGCATGAAACCATAAATGTCCAAGGTTTGGGGGTCGGTTCAGAGTTTGGTGGACACCATGCTGGTCGGGCTACCCGGCGGATTCAAGATGCGTTGGCCGGACGCTTACACTGCACCAGCGAGAGCACCAGAGATGCCACCGGCCGCGCCGGCGATGGTGCCGATCGCTGCGCCGGCCTTCTTGCCGGTGTCGCGCGGAGTGGTCTGCCGTGACTGGCAGGCAGGACAGGCGAAGTTTGCAGACGCTGCAAGCGTCTCGTGCTGAGGGAAAGGTTCATCGTCGAAAGTGGTGGATGTGAAGTCGTGGGCCATGAGTTACGGAGCGATCGGGAAAGACATACCGCTTGGGGGGAAGAAAGAACACGCCAGGCAGCGCCAGACGGCACAAAGCCCAGCGCGGCGATGGGGCCAGGCTGGGCTTTGTTGAGTGAGGTGGGAGTGTTGGATTCCGCCGATCTCTGACCCTAGGGGGGTGCGGATAAAAACTTGGACTGGTTTTATGCTGCAAGTCCAAGGCTCACCCGGTATTCGATGGGGCTGAGGGAGCCGAGAGAGATCTTGATTCTCTGCTCGTTGTACCAGCGGATGTACGAGTCGACCGCCTCGATGAATTGCTCAATGGTGGCATTCTTCCAGTCCCGAGGATAGAACAGCTCGTTCTTCAGTCGACCGAAGAAGCCTTCGCAAGCGGCGTTGTCAGGTGAGCATGCCTTGCGGGACATCGAGCGTGTGAGGTTCGCGTCGCTCATTCTTGATAGCCAACCAGGCCAGCGGTAGTGGCCGCCCCGATCGGAGTGAACCACAGGCCGGTCTGTCGTTTCGGCCACTGTCTCGATGGCTGCATCCAGCATCGTGTTGACCAACTCGGCGTCCGGACTGGTCCCAATCGTCCAGCTGACGACCATTCCATCGAAGCAGTCGATGATCGGCGAGAGGTACACCTTGCCAGCCGGGATCTGGAACTCCGTGATATCCGTAAGCCATTTCTCATTAGGGACTGCGGCCTGGAAGTCGCGGTTGATGAGGTTCTCAGGCGCTGGACTGATCTCGCCAAGGTATGACGCATACCTGCGCTTCCTGGGCTTTGGAACAACCAGGCTTTCCTGCTTCATCAACCGCTGCACGACCTTCTCGGAGATCGCGACGTCCTGTCTGGTGAGCGAAGCTTGCAGCCTGCGGTAGCCATAGCAGCGATGGTTCGACTCAAAGATGTCGGTGATGGATTGCCGCACCTCCAGGTACTTGTCGCCCACCGCTGCGCGGGCCCGATGGTAGAAGTACGAGCTACGCGCAAGATCCAACTGTGCAAGGAGCTCTGGCAGGCCATAGTGCTCCCTGAGGGCGTCAATCAGCAGTGTCTTCTCCCGGTTGGACAGGAGCTGCAGGTCGACGCCCAGGCCTTTTTTTAACAGTTCGTTGGCCTTGTTCAAGAGATCCTGCTCGAGGCGCAGTTGCCTGACTTCGCGGCGCAGTGACTCAACCTGGTGCTCGAGCTCGTCGCGCTCTTGCGACGGCGGAGATTGATTGGTACTTTTCATGGATGCGGGTGCCTCACGTCCCAGAAGTTGATTCTTCCAGTTGTACAGCGTTGGCCGGCACACGCCGAACTTGTCGCCTACAGCTTGCGCACTTGCCTCACGCGTGCAAAGCTCCATGACTCCCGCTTGCATCAGCTCCCCGGAATATCTTCGTCGCCCCACACTGCCGACGACTGTCCTTCTAGCCTCAGGAAGGGCCTCGCGAACCCACGCGGTCAGTGTCCCTCTGCCGGGGTAGCCCAATGCCCTCATGGTGGCAGCAATGCAGCGGTCGTGAGTGAGGTAGTGCTCGATAGCTGCCGCTTTTTGTTCCTGCGAGAACTTGGGTCTCCGGCCCGCATAGCCCGCTGGCAAGTCGAGCTTCTGCTGGTATTCGCTGTACCAGCACTTCAGAGAATTCTTTGTTGGATAACCCAGCTGGCGGATGGTGGGTCTGACGCGTTTGCCAAGCTTGATGTAGAGCTCAACGGCTCGAATCCGATCTTCGTAGGAATACACGAACTACCTCCTGGTAGTCCAAGTTTTCGTCCGCACCCCCGGTCGGTGCGCTCCTCCAGCACCAGGTGCTCAACCTTCATCTTCATCTTGGCGGCAGGGATGCGCCACTCGGCGGCGTCGAGGTCGATCTCGGCCCACTCAGCGGCACGCAACTCGCCCGGGCGGACGAACACCAGCGGCGAAAGCTTCAGCCCCGCCACGGCACAGGGATGCCCCACATAGGCGTAAATGGAGCGCATGAGCTGACCCACCTGCTTGGGTTCCGTGATGGCGGCGTAGTTGGCCTTTTCCACCGCCGCCAGCGCCCCCTTCAGGTCGACGGTCACGTCGCGCTCGATCACCCCCACGGCGACGGCATAGCGAAACACCTGCGAGCAAATCTGAACGATCCGATGTGCGCTCTCGTGAACACCTCGCGCTTCCATGCGGCGGGCGACCTTGTCGAGCACGTCCTTGGCTTTGATGCTGGCAATGGGCAGCGTCCCGATGAACGGAAGCACGTCTTTCTCAAGCCAGCTCGTGACCTTGGCCTGCGTGATCGCGGCGCGCTTGCCGGAAGTCTTGGCCAGCCATTCCCGCGAAACGGCCTCAAAGGTGCTTGCGGCGGCGTCGACTTTCGCCCGCTTTTCCTCGCGCTGGGCCATGCCAGGATCAACCCCGTCTGCCAGTTGTTCGCGGGCTTTGTCGCGCCGTCGGCGAGCCTTGGCGAGCGACACAGCGGGGTAGACGCCCAACGCCAAGGTCTTGCGCTTGCCACAGAAGCGGTAATCGAGGCGCCAGTACTTGCCCGGCGCCTTGACCAGCAAGTACATGCCGCCGCCATCGGCATATTTGTCCCCGAGGGCTTTGCTGGTGGCCTTCACCTGGCGAACGAACGTGTCTGTCAATGCCATCGCTGCTCCTTTGACGGTATTTCGCCGCCGGCGCTCCGAAGATACCGACAAAAATGACGGTATTTCTCTGCAATGTGATGCTACGCCGTGACACGGCCCGAGGCAAAGAAGAACCCGCTACGCTGGGGAAACGTGCGGGTTTTGAGGCTTGGTGAGACGCCGTGATTCGGGTCCTTGGTGCCTTCGACAGGAATCGAACCTGTATCTGAGTCTTAGGAGGACCCCGTTCTATCCATTGAACTACGAAGACGGATGGAGGCGCAGGAAGCTGGAAGCCCGCTGCGCGCCGCGATTTTATAGGGTTCCCGATGACGGGATGCGCTGGCCCCGCCAGCGCGGGCTTACCCCGATACGAAATCTCAGAAAAGTTGACCGCGATCAAGCCGGCGTGAATCGGTGGCGCGCACCATCGTGCCCGTTGCATCTCTGCTCAGATCCAAGAACAAAAAAGAGCGAAACACTACACAGGAGATAGCCTGATGAAGAAGTTCGCTTCGCACGTTCTGGGTCGCGCGACAGCCGTTGCCGCGGCGGTCCTGGCGCTGGCAACCGCCGCGCCTGCCCTCGCATGGGAACCCACCAAGCCGGTGGAGTTCGTGATTCCCGCCGGCACCGGCGGCGGCGCCGATCAGATGGGGCGGCTGCTGCAGGGCATCGTCATCAAGTACAAGCTGATGAAGGAGCCGCTGATCGTCGTCAACAAGTCGGGCGGCGCGGGCGCCGAGGGCTTCCTGGCGGTGAAGGAAGCCAAGGGCGATCCGCACAAGATCGTCATCTCGCTGTCGAACCTGTTCACCACGCCGATGGCCACCGGCGTGCCCTTCAACTGGAAGGACATGACGCCGGTCGCGATGCTGGCGCTCGACCAGTTCGTGCTCTGGACCAACGCGGCCGAGCCCTACAAGAACGCCGGCGAGTACGTCACGGCGGTGAAGGCCGCGGGGCCGAGCAAGTTCAAGATGGCCGGTACCGGCTCGAAGCAGGAAGACCAGATCATCACGGTCGCTCTCGAGAAGGCCACCGGCACCAAGTTCATCTACGTGCCGTTCAAGGGCGGCGGCGAGGTGGCGGTGCAGCTGGTGGGCGGCCATGTGAACTCGACGGTGAACAACCCGATCGAGGCGGTGGCGCAATGGCGCGCGGGCAAGCTGCGCGCGCTGTGCGTGTTCGACGACGAGCGCATGCCCTTCAAGGCCAAGGTCACCGACACGCAGTCGTGGAACGACATCCCCACCTGCAAGGAGGCGGGCGTGCCGACCCGATACACGATGCTGCGCGGCATCTTCATGCCGCCCGGCGTCACGCCCGACCAGCTCGCCTTCTACAAGGACCTGCTGACCAAGGTGGCCGCCACGCCCGACTGGAAGGAATACATGGAGAAGGGCGCCTTCAACCCGACCTTCATGACCGGCGACGCCTTCGCAAAGTGGCTCACCGAGGCCGAGGCCACGCACCGCACGCTGATGTCCGAGGCGGGCTTCCTCGCGAGCGCCAAGTAGGCCGCACCGGCTGCGAGCGCTGCCGCCCGAGGCCGGCTGACCGGCGGACCGCGGGCGTGCCGCATCCGTCGCTTTCTTCTCTCACACAATCACGATGGGGGCTCCATGGAGCACGACGAAACATCCGAGGGCGCGGCGCGTCCGGGCATCTCCACGCACCTGGTCGAAGCGGCAGTCGCATTGCTGCTGCTGGCGATCGGCCTGGTGGTGGTCTTCGAGGCGCGCAAGCTCGGCGCGGGCTGGACCAGCGACGGTCCCGGCGCAGGCTACTTTCCGTTCTTCATCGGCGTGATCATCACGATCTCCGGCGCCGGCATCCTCTACCAGTCGCTGCTCGGCAGGAACCGCAACACCGTGGTCTTCGTCGACCCGGTGCAGCTCAAGCGCGTGCTGTCGGTGCTGGTGCCGGCCACGGTCTACGTGCTGGCGATCTCCGTTCTCGGCATCTACGTGGCGTCGGCGATGTATATCGCGCTGTTCATGGTGGTGCTCGGCAAGTACGCATGGACCAAGAGCGTGCTTGCCGCGCTGGCCGTCAACACGCTGTTCTTCTTCATGTTCGAAGTCTGGTTCAAGGTGCCGCTGTTCAAGGGTGCGCTCGATCCGCTTCGGTTCCTCGGCTACTGAACCCGTTCAAGGAGCACAAGCGAAATGGAAGAAATCGGCGCCCTGATGCAGGGCTTCTCGGTGATCCTCACGCCGATGAACATCGGCCTGATGTTCGTCGGCATCATCCTCGGCGTGTTGATCGGCGTGCTGCCCGGGCTCGGCGGCGCCAACGGCGTGGCGATCCTGCTGCCGCTCACCTTCTCGATGTCGCCGACCTCGGCGATCATCATGCTGTCGTGCATCTACTGGGGTGCGCTATTCGGCGGTGCCATCACCTCGATCCTGTTCAACATACCGGGCGAACCGTGGTCGGTGGCCACCACCTTCGACGGCTATCCGATGGCGCAGAGCGGGCAGGCCGGCGCCGCGCTGACGACGGCCTTCACCTCGTCGTTCGTGGGCGCCTTTCTCGCGGTGGTGATGATCACCTTCCTCGCGCCGCTGGTCGCGAAGTTCGCGCTCAAGTTCGGCTCGCCGGAGTTCTTCGCGGTGTACCTGCTGACCTTCTGCAGCTTCGTCGGCATGGGCAAGGGCTCGCCCTTCAAGATCCTCGCGTCGATGGCGCTGGGCTTCGCGCTCGCCAGCGTGGGCATGGACACCGTCACCGGCCAGCTGCGCCTGACCTTCGGCCAGCCCGAGCTGATGCGCGGCTTCGACTTTTTGATCGCGGTGATCGGCCTGTTCGGCATCGGCGAGATCCTGCTGTCGATGGAAGAGGGCCTGAAGTTCTCGGGCAAGAGCGCCAAGATCGATCCGAAGGTCGTGTGGCAGACGTGGAAGCAGTTGCCCAAATACTGGGTGACCTCCATCCGCAGCTCGCTCATCGGCATCTGGATGGGCATCACGCCCGGCGGCGCGACGCCGGCCTCGTTCATGAGCTACGGCCTCGCGAAGAAGATGTCGAAGAAGGGCGCCAGGTTCGGCTCCGGCGAGATGGAAGGCGTGGTCGCGCCCGAGACTGCGGCACACGCGGCCGGCACCAGCGCGCTGCTGCCGATGCTGGCACTCGGCATTCCCGGTTCGCCGACCGCAGCGGTGCTGCTGGGCGGCCTGCTGATCTGGGGCCTGCAGCCGGGGCCGCTGCTGTTCGTGGAGCAGAAGGACTTCGTCTGGGGCCTGATCGCCAGCATGTACCTCGGCAACATCGTCGGCCTGATCGTGGTGCTGAGCACCGTGCCGCTGTTCGCGTCGATCCTGCGCATTCCGTTCTCGATCATCGCGCCGGTGATCATCGTGATCTGCGCCATCGGCGCCTACACCGTGCACAACGCGATGCTCGACATCTGGTTCATGCTCGGCTTCGGCGTGGTGGGCTACCTCTTCAAGAAGCTCGACTTTCCGCTGGCGCCGCTGGTGCTTGCACTGGTGCTCGGCGACAAGGCCGAGGACTCGTTCCGCCAGGCCATGCTGGTCTCGCAGGGCGACGTGATGGTGATGTTCTCGAACCCGCTGGTCGGCGGCATCACGACGCTGGCGCTGGTGCTGCTGTTCTGGCCGCTGATCTCGAAGGCGCTGGCCGTGATCAGGAAGCCGAAGAAGCCCGACGAGTTTGCGGTCGAGCGGCCGGTGGACTGACCAGCAACTTGCCTGTGATCGCGCTGACCCGGGTTGTTCGGGGCGCGCTCACACCGATGGGGTACCTTGCGCAGCGAAATAAAGGAGGAGGCCGCAGGCCGGGGGGCATTCGCGCAGGGGAGTGCCCGGTGTCATTCGCACGCACCCGGACAACCGAGTGAGCTAAATCTTCCCGCGCTTGCGAAGCCGACTAAGGGTTTCCGCCGAGAGATTCAGATAAGAAGCCAGCTCCTTGCTCGGAATCCGGTCTTCCAGTTCAGGGTGCTTGCGCATGAACCGGTGCACACGCCCGGCGGCGTCCAGAAGATGCAGCGTGATCGTGTGCGCCATGATCTCGCTCATGCCGCGCATCACGAGGAACTCGAACAGTTCCTTCGTTTCCGCATGCCGGTTCAGGAACGCGATCCATTCCTTCAGCGGCAGGCTCGCGACCCGCGCCTTCGTCACGCACACGATGCCGTAGGGCGTGGGCGTGCCCAGCCGCAGCGCGGCGTAGCTCGTCTCCATGTCGTTCTCGTCGGCGAAGCGCAGGATCATTTCCTTGCCCTCCGGGTTGCTCACCACCCGCTTGAGGATGCCGTCGAGGATGAAGTACTGCTCCATCTCGCGCACCCCCTGGTGCAGCAGGAACTCGCCCTTGTTGCCGTCCACGATGACCAGGTGGGCTTCCAGTTCGGCGCGGTCGGCTTCGCTCAGGTCCTTGAGCAGGATGTTCTGCCGGAGCTGGGCGCGAATGATGTTCTTCTCCGGATGGTTTTCCAACAACGTCATGGTCACCGTCTTGCTCGATTTCGCTGCCGGCGCCGGTCATCGGGGCCGTCGCCGTTTTCGGGAAAGTTGACCGAGGTCAACGGCCGAAAGCTTGGGCCCGAATCATAGTCGCGGCTCGGGCCTTGGCCATTCACCCATGCAGAAGGAGAGACATGTCTTCAGTCAGAACAGAGAAAGAGGCAGCCACCACGCTGGAAGATGCCCTCAAGCCCACGAAAAGCCGCGATGCTGACGGCGAAGCGGTGGTCCGCGCCTTCAAGGGTGGCGCGACCGAAGACAGCGCGCCGGCGGCCGAGACCATCGACGGCTTCCACCTGGTCATCGATGCGCTCAAGCTCAACGACATCGACACCATCTTCGGCCTGCCCGGCATCCCGATCACGGACCTCACGCGCATGGCACAGGCCGAAGGCCTGCGCGTCATCTCCTTCCGCCACGAGCAGCACGCCGGCAATGCCGCCGCCGCCGCCGGCTTCCTCACGCAGAAGCCCGGCATCTGCCTGACCGTGTCGGCCCCCGGCTTCCTCAACGGCCTGACCGCGCTGGCCAACGCCACCACCAACTGCTTCCCGATGATCCTCATCAGCGGCTCCAGCGAGCGCGAGATCGTCGACCTGCAGCAGGGCGACTACGAGGAGATGGACCAGCTGGCCATCGCCAAGCCGCTGTGCAAGGCGGCCTTCCGCGTGCTGCATGCCGAGGACATCGGCGTGGGCATTGCGCGCGCCATCCGCGCGGCGCTGTCGGGCCGCCCTGGCGGCGTGTACCTCGACCTGCCGGCCAAGCTGTTCGCGCAGACGATGGACGCCGCAGCCGGCAAGAAGTCGCTGATCAAGGTGGTCGACCCCGCACCGCGCCAGATCCCCGCGCCCGACGCCGTGAAGCGCGCGCTCGACCTGCTCAAGGGTGCCAAGCGGCCGCTGATCCTGCTCGGCAAGGGCGCCGCCTACGCGCAGGCCGATGCCGACATCCGTGCGCTGGTCGAGAAGACGGGTATTCCCTATCTGCCGATGTCGATGGCCAAGGGCCTGCTGCCCGACACCCACGTGCAGTCGGCCGCGGCAGCGCGCTCCTACGTGCTGCAGGAAGCCGACGTGGTGCTGCTGGTCGGCGCGCGCCTCAACTGGCTGCTCTCGCACGGCAAGGGCAAGACCTGGGCGCAGGACAAGGGCGCCAAGAAGTTCATCCAGATCGACATCGCGCCGACCGAGATCGACAGCAACGTCGCCATCGAGGCGCCGGTGATCGGCGACATCGGCTCCTGCGTGGCCGCGCTGCTGGCCGGCATCGATGCCAAGTGGGCCAAGCCCCCGGTCGAGTGGACCGGCGCCATCGCCGAGCGCAAGGACAAGAACCTCTCGAAGATGGCCGCGACGCTGGCTGCGCGGCCCTCGCCGATGAACTTCCAGAGCGCGCTCAGCGTGATCCGCGACCAGGTGAAGGCGCGGCCCGATGCCATCGTCGTCAACGAGGGCGCCAACACGCTGGACTTCGCGCGCAGCATCGTCGACATGTACGAGCCGCGCAAGCGCCTCGACGTGGGCACCTGGGGGATCATGGGCATCGGCATGGGCTTCTCCGTGGCCGCGGCGGTGGTCACCGGCAAGCCGGTGATCGCCATCGAGGGCGACAGCGCCTTCGGCTTCAGCGGCATGGAGGTGGAAACCATCTGCCGCTACAACCTGCCGGTGTGCGTCGTCGTCTTCAACAACAACGGCGTCTACCGCGGCACCGACGTGAACCCCAGCGGCACGCCCGACGTGGCGCCCACCGTGTTCGTGAAGAACGCGCGCTACGACAAGCTGATGGAAGCCTTTGGCGGCGTGGGCGTGCACGCCACCACCGCCGACGAGCTGCAGAAGGCCCTGGCCGAGGCCGTCGCCTCCGGCCGGCCGACCCTGATCAACGCCGTCATCGACGAAACCGCGGGCACGGAAAGCGGGCGCATCACGAGCCTGAACCCCAGCACGGCGAAGAAGAAGTAACTCAATTCCATCCAAGGAGATACCCCAAATGAGCAGCATCAAACCCCTCAACGGCATCAAGATCATCGACTTCACGCACGTGCAGGCCGGTCCTGCCTGCACGCAGATGCTGGCCTGGTTCGGCGCCGACGTGATCAAGGTCGAGCGCCCGGGCGCCGGCGACGTCACCCGCAGCCAGCTGCGCGACATTCCGAACGTCGACGCGCTGTACTTCACCATGCTCAACAGCAACAAGCGCTCGATCACGCTGGACACGAAGAAGCCCGAGGGCAAGATCGTGCTGGAAAAGCTGATCCGCGAATCCGACGTGCTGGTGGAAAACTTCGGTCCCGGGGCGCTGGACCGCATGGGCTTCACCTGGGAACGCCTCCAGGAGCTGAACCCGAAGATGATCGTCGCCTCGGTCAAGGGCTTCAGCGAAGGCCACCACTACGAGGACCTGAAGGTGTACGAGAACGTGGCGCAGTGCGCCGGCGGCTCCGCTTCCACCACCGGCTGGTGGAAAGGCGAGAACTCCGCCCCGACGATCTCGGCCGCCGCGCTGGGCGACTCCAACACCGGCATGCATCTGGCCATCGGCATTCTGACGGCCATCATCGGCCGCCAGCAGACCGGCAAGGGCCAGAAGGTGGCCTGCTCGATGCAGGATGCCGTGCTCAACCTGTGCCGCGTGAAGATGCGCGACCAGCAGCGCCTGGACAGCGTGGGCTACCTCGAGGAATACCCGCAGTACCCGCACGAGATGGGCGCATTCGCCGACAAGGTCGTGCCGCGCGGCGGCAATGCCGGCGGCGGCGGCCAGCCCGGCTGGATCCTGAAGTGCAAGGGCTGGCAGACCGATCCCAACGCCTACATCTACTTCACGGTGCAGGGTCACGCCTGGGAGCCGATCTGCGAGGCGCTGGGCAAGCCCGAATGGAAGACCGACCCCGACTACATGACGGCCAAGGCCCGCCAGCCGCACATCGAGCAGATCTTCGCCACCATCGAGGACTTCATCAAGGACAAGACCAAGTTCGAGGCCGTGGACATCTTCCGCAAGTACGACATTCCCTGCGCCCCGGTGCTGTCGATGAAGGAACTGCTGCATGACGAGTCGCTGCGCAAGAGCGGCTCGATCGTCGAAGTTCCGCACAAGGAGCGCGGCAGCTACTGGACCATCGGCAGCCCGATCAAGTTCTCGGACCTCAAGCCCGAAGTCACCGCCTCGCCCTTGCTGGGCGAGCACACCGACCAGGTGCTGGCGGAGCTGGGCTACACCCAGCAGCAGATCGACAACCTGAAGGAATCAAAAGCCGTGTAGTTGGCTCACCCCCAGGCTTGCCCACTTCGTGTGGCAGCGCCCACCCCCTTCGAGGGGGCGACACCTGCGGCCCGGCGGAGCCGGTTCCGCGGTGTCTCTGGAAGGGCAGTGGCACTGCGGGGTTCTGGATTGAAATGAAGCGCCAGGGGTAAACATGCAAGCGAACATCGATTTCAAGCAGCTCGTCGAAGGCGCTGGCGATGCCATCATGGTGTGCGACGCGCAGGGCGCGATCACGCTGTGGAACCGTGCTGCCGAGCGCATCTTCGGGTTTACCGGGGCCGAGGCGCTCGGCCAGTCGCTCGACCTGATCATTCCCCAGCGGCAGCGCCAGCGGCACTGGGACGGCTACCACAAGACGATGGACACCGGCATCACCAAGTACGGCGCCGACCTGCTGCGCGTGCCGGCGCTGCACAAGGACGGGCACACGCTGTCGATCGCCTTCACGGTGTCGATGCTGTTCTCCGCCGATCACGAGGTCACGGGGATCGTCGCCATCGTGCGGGATGAATCCGTCCGCTTTGCGGAGGAGCGCAAATTGCGCGCCCGTCTGGTAGAAGTCGAAGCCGCGATGGTCAAAGAAGGAGACAGTCAATGAGCAAGGCACTCGAAGGCGTTCGGATCCTCGACTTCACCCACGTGCAGTCGGGCCCCACCTGCACCCAGCTGCTGGCGTGGTTCGGCGCCGACGTGATCAAGGTCGAGCGGGCAGGCGAAGGCGATGCCACGCGCGGCCAGCTGCGCGACATTCCCGGCGCGGACAGCTTGTACTTCACGATGCTGAACCACAACAAGCGCTCGATCACGCTGGACACCAAGAACCCCAAGGGCAAGGAGGTTCTCGACAGCCTGATCAAGACCTGCGACGTGCTGGTCGAGAACTTCGCGCCCGGCGCGCTCGACCGCATGGGCATCACCTGGGCCCACATCCAGAAGATCAACCCGCGCATGATCGTCGCTTCGGTCAAGGGCTTCGGGCCCGGCAAATACGAGCACTGCAAGGTCTATGAGAACGTCGCCCAATGCGCCGGCGGCGCAGCCTCGACCACCGGCTTCGAAGACGGCCCGCCGCTGGTGACCGGCGCGCAGATCGGCGACAGCGGCACCGGCCTGCACCTCGCGCTCGGCATCCTTGCCGCACTGTTCCAGCGCAACTCTTCCGGCCGCGGCCAGCAGGTGCTCGCACCGATGCAGGACGCCGTGCTCAACCTGTGCCGCGTGAAGATGCGCGACCAGCAGCGGCTGGAGCGCACCGGCACCATGCACGAATACCCGCAGTACCCCGACGGCAAGTTCGGCGACGCCGTGCCGCGCGCGGGCAATGCCTCGGGCGGAGGCCAGCCGGGCTCGATCCTCAAGTGCAAGGGCTGGGAGACCGACCCCAACGCATACATCTACTTCATCACGCAGGCGGCCGTGTGGCCTGCGGTGTGCAAGGTGATCGGCGAGGAGGGCTGGATCACCGACGAGGCCTACGCCACGCCGGCCGCGCGCCTGCTGCACCTGAAGCCGATCTTCGCGCGCATCGAGAAGTGGACCATGACCAAGGACAAGTTCGAGGCCATGGAGATCCTCAACGAGTACGACATTCCCTGCGGGCCGATCCTCTCGATGAAGGAAATCGCCGAGGACGAGTCCCTGCGCGAGACCGGCACCATCGTCGAGGTCGACCACCCGGTGCGCGGCAAGTACCTGACGGTGGGCAACCCCATCAAGATGTCCGACAGCCCGACGGTGGTGACGCGCTCGCCGCTGCTCGGCGAACACACCGAAGAAGTGCTGCGGCAGCTCGGCTACGGCGCGGACGACCTGGCGACCCTGCGGGCCGAACGCGTGATCTGAGGCGCGGCGCAGGCCCGCCAACCTGATTTGCGAGAGCGCCGCCTGCGGGTGGCGCGGAAGGCCCTTGGGCGCGTGTATTTCTGGCCTCAATCTATAACTCTTGATGAATGATTTCTATAAATTAGTTTAATTTTTATTTATTCATCACCGGTCCTACATTTGAATCCGCCGAGTCCGGCATCAATTCAAGGAGAAGGTCATGGAAAAGCATTCGCCCGTTCAAGACTGGCGCGACGAAATCGAGCGCAATGCCTATAACGCAGCATTTTTCGAATTGGGACTGCGCTGGCATTGGGACGGCGAAACCTACGACCGCCTGATGGACCTGAGCCAGAACGCCAGCGAGCGGATCGGCCATTACCTGAAGACCCATCAGCCGCACCTCCTGCGGGCGTACGACGCCGAATTCCTGGCGGTGGCCATCGAGCAGAAGAAGGAAATCCACAGAAAGCGGGAAATGGCTTCGTCGAGCTATTTCAATTGGGCTGAAAGCCACGGCGTCGAGCTTGGTGCCTGAAATAAATCAATTCAATCCAGCAGTCGATCCCGGCCATGAACATCCACGAATACCAGGGTAAAGACGTCCTGTGCCGCTACGGCGTGGCAACGCCCCGCGGATTCGTCTGCCGCTCGCCCGACGAGGCGGCGGATGCGGCTACCCGGCTCGGTGGCCGGGCCTGGGTGGTCAAGGCGCAGATTCATGCGGGCGGCCGGG
Organism: Variovorax sp. 10L421; assembly: GCF_056395365.1. Taxonomy (NCBI): domain Bacteria; kingdom Pseudomonadati; phylum Pseudomonadota; class Betaproteobacteria; order Burkholderiales; family Comamonadaceae; genus Variovorax; species Variovorax sp. 10L421. The sequence goes on along the minus strand of NZ_JBFTJJ010000023.1, from coordinate 60,046 downwards.
GCAAGGGCGGCGGCGTGAAGCCCGCATGGTCCGTCGCCGAAGTGCGGCGGCATGCGGACCAGATGCTCGGCATGACGCTGAAGACCCACCAGACCGGGCCCGAAGGCCGCGTGGTGAAGCAGCTGCTGGTCGAGGAGAGCGTCGAGATCGACAAGGAGCTGTACCTCGGCTTCGTGGTCGACCGCAATTCGCAGCGCGTGGCATTGATGGCCTCGAGCGAAGGCGGCATGGACATCGAGGAGGTGGCCGCGCGCACGCCCGGGAAGATCCACAAGCTCTTCATCGATCCGGACGCCGGCCTGCGCATTGCCGAGGCCGACGGCATCGCGCGCCGCATCGGCATCGACGAGCGTTCGGTGGTGCAGGCGCGCGTGTTCATGCAGAACCTCTACCAGGCCTTCGATGCCAGCGACGCGTCGCTGGCCGAGATCAACCCGCTGGTGCTGACCCGCGACGGCCGCGTGATGGCGCTCGACGCGAAGTTCGACTTCGACGCCAACGCCCTGTTCCGCCAGCCCGGGATCGCCGCGATGCGCGACTTCGACGAGGAAGACCCGGTGGAGGTCGAAGCCTCGAAGTTCGACCTCTCGTACATCGCGCTCGACGGCGACATCGGCTGCCTCGTCAATGGCGCCGGCCTCGCGATGGCGACGATGGACGCGATCAAGCTCTACGGCGGAATGCCCGCCAATTTTCTCGACGTGGGCGGTGGTGCGACAGCCGAAAAGGTGACCGAAGCCTTCAAGCTGATGTTGCGCAACCCGAAGCTCAAGGCCGTGCTGGTCAACATCTTCGGCGGCATCATGAAATGCGATGTCATTGCGCACGGCGTGGTTGCCGCAGCGCGCGAAACCGGGCCCACCGTGCCGCTGATCGTGCGCATGAAGGGCACCAACGAGGACCTGGGCCGGACCATCCTCGCGCAATCGGGCCTGTCGATCATCAACACCGACGACATGGCCGAGGCGGCGCAGCGGGCCATCGGGGCTGCTCGGAACTGGGAGCGCTAGGAAATGAGCTCCTGTCTCTTGATGCGATGCATTTCGGGGTGCGATCACGCCGACGGGGTGCCTTGCTCCGCGAATGTCCCCCGCCCTTCGGGCTCCTCCTTTATTTCGCTGCGCAAGGCACCCCATCGACGTGATCGTTGTTCAGGGCAGTCGTTGATCGGCGAGCACCGGCAGCATGTCCTCGTGCGCAGGGCGTCGGGTGACTCACGCAGCGAAATAAAGGAGGAGGCCGCAGGCCGGGGGACATTCGCGGAGGGAGTTACCCGATGGCCTGCGCACGCACCCCGAAACAGGAACGCAGGCAAACGCACGATGGAACCCCTGAAATGTCCATCCTGATCAACAAGCACACCCGCGTGATCACGCAGGGCATCACTGGCAAGACCGGCAGCTTCCACACGGCCCAGTGCCTCGAATACGGCAACGGCCGGCACTGCTTCGTCGCGGGCGTGAACCCGCTGAAGGCAGGCGAGTCGCTGGCCGGCATTCCGATCTTCGGCACAGTGAAAGAGGCCAAGGCCCGCACCGGCGCCACCGTCTCCGTGATCTACGTGCCACCACCTTTCGCCGCAGCGGCCATCGACGAAGCGGTCGATGCCGAGCTCGAACTCGTCATCTGCATCACCGAAGGCATTCCGGTGCGCGACATGATCCGCACGCGCCATCGCATGCAGGGCCGCAAGACGCTGCTGCTCGGCCCCAACTGTCCCGGCCTCATCACGCCCGGCGAAATCAAGATCGGCATCATGCCGGGCCACATTCACCAGCGCGGCCGCATCGGCGTGGTCTCGCGCTCGGGCACGCTCACCTACGAGGCCGCGAGCCAGCTCGCGAGCTTCGGCATCGGGCAGTCGACCGTGGTCGGCATCGGCGGCGATCCGGTCGGCGGGCTGCGGCACATCGACGTGCTGCGGATGTTCAACGACGACCCGCGCACCGACGCCGTGATCATGGTCGGCGAAATCGGCGGCGATGCCGAGGAGCAATGCGCGTACTGGATCCGCGACCACATGCGCAAGCCCGTCGTCGGCTTCATCGCGGGCGCCAGTGCGCCGCCCGGCAAGCGCATGGGCCATGCGGGCGCCATCGTTTCCGGCGGCCGCGGCACCGCCGAGGAAAAGCTCGCGGTGATGAAGGAATGCGGCATCCACGTCACGCGCAATCCGGCGGAGATGGGAAAGCTGCTCGCCTCGCTCGTCATCCCCGACTACCTGCCGTTCGACTGACTGACTGACGGCCGACCCGAATCCTCCATCCAGAAAGCAGACGACAACATGCAGCAAGAACAGACGAAATGGGTCCGCTTCGAACACGCCGGCGGCATCGGCTTCGGCACGCTCGAAGGCGATGCGGTGCACGAGCGCCGGGGCGACATGTTCGGCAGTTCCGAGCCCACGGGCCGCGTGTTTGCGCTGGCGGGGCTCCAGCTGCTCACGCCCACCGAGCCGACCAAGGTGATCGCGCTGTGGAACAACTTCCATGCGCTCGGCGCCAAGCTGGGCCTGCCGGTGCCGGCGGAGCCGCTGTACCTGCTGAAGACGCCCAACTCCTACCTCGCGCCCGGCGCACCGATCCGCAAGCCGCTGTGCGACGGCAAGGTGGTGTTCGAGGGCGAGCTCGGCATCGTGATCGGCAAGACCGCCACCGCCGTCTCCGAAGCCGATGCGCTCGACCATGTGTTCGGCTACACCTGCGCCAACGACGTGACCGTGGCCGACATCCTGAACCGCGACGCCTCGTTCGCGCAGTGGGTGCGCGCCAAGGGCTTCGACACCTTCTGCCCGATGGGCCCGGTTGTGGCCACCGGCCTCGATGCCGCAACGCTCACCGTGACCACGCTGCTCAACGGCGAGGTGCGCCAGAACTATCCGATCAGCGACATGCGCTTCTCGGTGCAGCAACTCGTGAGCCTGATCTCGCAGGACATGACGCTGCACCGCGGCGACGTGATCCTCTGTGGCACATCGGTCGGCGTGGGCTCGATGAAGCCTGGCAGCCTCGTCGAGATCGAGATCGGCGGCATCGGAAAACTCAGCAACCGCTTCGGCTGACAACGCGCATGCCGAAGCGGCCGCGCAAGGAAATCAACTCTTGGGGATCGACATGAAGATTGCAATCATCGGCGCGGGCGCCATCGGCGGACTGGTCGGCGCAAAGCTCGCGCTGGCCGGCGAGGACGTGACGTTCATCGTGCGCGGCGCCAACCTCGAAGCCATCGGCAGGAACGGCATCAAGCTGGTCTCGGCCGAGGGCGAAGAACAGGTGGCGCGCAACGTCAAGGCCACCGACCGCTACGACGAGGCGGGTCCGCAGGACATCGTCGTGCTCGCCATGAAGGCCCACCAGGTCGAGGCGGTGGCGAACGACGTGCCCAAGCTGTTCGGGCCCGACACGGTGGTCGTGACGATGCAGAACGGCATCCCGTACTGGTACTTCCACCAGCACGGCGGCGCCCTCGCAGGCACGCCGGTGCGCAGCGTCGATCCCTCGGGGCTCGTCGCCACGAAGATCCCCGCGCAGCGCGTGATCGGCTGCGTGGTCTACCCGGCCTCGGAGCTGATCGCGCCCGGCGTGGTCAAGCACATCGAAGGCGACCGCTTCCCGGTCGGCGAGCTCGACGGCTCGGCGAGCGAACGCGTGAACCGCGTTGCCGCCTGCTTCACCGGCGCCGGCTTCAAGGCGCCCGTGCTCGACAACATCCGCGCCGAGATCTGGCTCAAGCTCTGGGGCAACCTGACCTTCAACCCGATCAGCAGCCTCTCGCACTCGACGCTGGTCGACATCTGCCAGTACCCGCCCTCGCGCGATCTCGCCGCTGCGATGATGCGCGAGGCGCAGGCCGTCGCGCACAAGCTCGGCATCGAGTTTCGCGTGACGCTCGAAAAGCGCATCGCGGGCGCAGAGAAGGTCGGCAAGCACAAGACATCGATGCTGCAGGACGTGGAAGCCGGGCGCGCGCCGGAGATCGATGCGCTGGTGGGTGCCGTGGTCGAACTGGCCCGGCTCACCGAGACCCCGACGCCGCACATCGACACCGTCTACAGCCTGGTCAAGCTGCTCGCGCGGACCATGGAAGACCAGCGCGGCCGCGTCAAGCTCCATGAAATGACGACAGCATGAGACGCACACGCAGCGCAAAGATCGTCGCCACTCTCGGCCCGGCCACCACCGGCGAGCCGGCCATCCGTGCGCTGTTCGAGCGTGGCGTGGACGTGTTCCGGCTCAACTTCAGCCACGGCACGCAGCACGACCATGCGCGGCGGCTCGAAACCATTCGCCGCCTCGAGAAAGAATTCGGCCGGCCCATCGGCATCCTGCTGGACCTGCAGGGGCCGAAGCTGCGGCTGGGCACCTTCGAAGGCGGCCGCGCGCAGCTCGAGGCGGGCGCGCGCTTCCGGCTCGACATGGACAGCAAGACCAGCGGCAGCGCACGCCGCGCGCCGCTGCCGCATCCGGAAATCTTCGCCGCGCTGCAGGAAGGCACCGAGCTGCTGCTCGACGACGGCAAGCTGCGGCTGCGCGTGGACAGCCACGGCGCCGACTTTGCCGAGACCACGGTGCTGGTCGGCGGGCCGATCTCGGACCGCAAGGGCGTCAACGTGCCCAGCGTGCTGCTGCCGATCTCGCCGCTGACGCCGAAGGACCGCGACGACCTGGCCTTCGGCCTGTCGATCGGTGTCGACTGGGTTGCGCTCTCGTTCGTGCAGCGGCCCGAGGACATCGAGGAGGCGCGCGCCATCATTGGCACGCGCGCCTGGATCATGGCCAAGCTCGAGAAGCCCGCGGCCATCGAGCATCTCGACGCCATCGTCGCGCTGTGCGACGGCATCATGGTGGCGCGCGGCGATCTCGGCGTCGAGCTGCCGCCCGAGCAGGTGCCCGAGCTGCAGCGCCTGATCGTGCGCGCCTGCCGCAAGGGCGGCAAGCCGGTGGTGGTGGCGACGCAGATGCTCGAATCGATGATCGCCTCGCCGGTGCCCACGCGCGCCGAGGTGTCCGACGTCGCGACGGCCATCTACGACGGCGTCGATGCGGTGATGCTCTCGGCCGAATCGGCCTCGGGCAGGTACCCGCTCGAAGCGGTCGCGATGATGGACCGCATCATCGCGCGCGTCGAGGCCGATCCCTCGTACCGTGCGGGCATCGACGCCACGCATGACGCGGCGCTGTCGACCACGGCCGACGCGGTCTGCGCCTCGCTGCGCCAGGTGGCCGCGCTGCTCGCGCCGGCCGCCACCGTGACGTATACCTCCTCGGGCTTCACAAGCCTGCGCGCTGCGCGCGAGCGTCCGGCGGTGCCCATCCTGAGCCTCACGCCCGACACCGCCGCAGCACGCCGCATGGCGATGGTCTGGGGCGTGCATGCGGTGCTCGTCGAGGACGTGCACGATGTGGCCGAGATGATCGAGTGCGCCTGCCGCACGGCGCGCGCCGAGGGTTTTGCGAAGGCGGGCGACGACGTGGTGGTGGTGGCGGGCCTGCCCTTCGGTCAATCGGGCACGACGAACCTGCTGCACGTCGCGCGGATACCCGGCTGAGCGCGCGCCATCGGCGCAGGCGCGCTGTACGATGCCGCTCGACCGCAGCCACCTGTTCTCACCCGATGAAGCATGCGACCCTGCGCCAGTTGAAGGTCTTCGAAGCCGTGGCGCGGCTGCTGAGTTTTTCGCGGGCGGCCGAGGAGCTCCACCTCACGCAGCCCGCCGTCTCCACGCAGGTGCGCAAGCTCGAGGAACACGCCGGCAACGTGCTGTTCGAGCAGTTCGGCAAGAAGATCTACCTCACGCCCGCCGGCACCGAGCTGCTGCAGATCAGCCGCGCCATCATCCAGCAGTTCGAGGCGGCCGAGAACGCGATGATGCAGTTCAAGGGCGTCTCCGGCGGCAAGCTCAACGTGGGCGTGATCAGCGCGGGCGACTACTTCTTTCCGCGCCTGCTGGTCGAGTTCGCGAGCCGGCACCAGGGCGTGACGCTGAACTTCACGGTCCACAACCGCGCGCAGCTGCTGACGCACATCGCCGAGAACCTCACCGACCTCGCGATCATGGTGCGTCCGCCGACCGATCTCGACACCGTCAACCAGCCGTTCGCTCCGCACCCCTACGTGATCGTCGCGGCGCCGGGCCATCCGCTGGTGGGCGTGAAGAAGATCCCGCTCCAGCGGCTGATGCGCGAGCCCTTCGTGGTGCGCGAGAAAGCCTCCGACACCTGGCATTCGATGGAAGACGGCTTCGGCGGCGATCTCAGCGGCATCAACATCGCGATGGAAATCCGCAGCACCGAGACCATCAAGCAGGCCGTGATCGCTGGCATGGGCGTGAGCTTCGTGTCGGCGCACACGGTGAGCCAGGAGCTGCGCGCCGGCAGCCTTTGCGTGCTCGATGTCGAGGGCTTTCCGCTGATGCTCAACTGGTACGTGGTGCACCGTCGCAGCAAGCGCCTGCCGCCGGTGGCGCAGGCCTTCAAGGACTTTCTGCTGAGTGACGGACCGTCGCTGATCGCGCAGATCGTTCCATTCGAAAGCCCCAAAGGCAAAGAGCGCGGCGAGTAACTCGCGCGCGCTCTTCGGGGAGGATCGGTTCGGTGTGGAAGCTCAACGCCGTGCAGCCGGCGAACGCTGCATCAGCGCGGCACGCGCGGCCTTGTAGAAGATCACGATGGGCATGGCGGCGATCAGGTCGCGCAGCGCATCGTTGGCGGTGGACGAAGAGGCGGGAGTGCGCAGGGCGCTGGAATTCAGGGTGGTGTGGCTCATTGAGGGCTCCAAAGGATTGAAACTGAAAGACCGAAGGGATTACCCTGAATTTTAGGGTTTACCCTAGACGAGAGCAAACGCCATTTTCGCGTTTCTTGACCTGGGTCAATTTTTTCGACGACAGGCGGGTTCTTGCACAAGCGTGCAGCGTGGCCATACGAGCGCTTCGCAAAACGGGCCTGCATCAGCGCAACGCGCATCGCGAAAGTCATTGCACGAACCGTCGAAGTTCCGCGAAGACCTTTGCGATCCAGCTGGGCAATTTTTCTTCCATTCACACCATGCCGCGGCATCGCGAGATGCATGTCGGATGCAGCGCAATGCGCGCGTGCGAAGAGGCCTCCTGCTAGGGATATCACGGGGGTCTTGCGAGTCCGCGATTCGTGTGAACTTGACTGAGGTCAAGAGTTTTTGAGTCGCTCCGACCGACAGTCATTCACGCGCAAAACCAGGTGATCTTCATGCGGTGTATCGATGTCAAGGAAGCCTCGTTGCCTGTCGATGCGTACCGATCGCGTGGCGTGTGTGGCGCATGGCGCAGCACCCCGTTTTATTTCCGCTGTTTGCACCGATCGCTCGATTGATTTATCTGCATTCGAAGTCTGTCGGACCTCACCGAAAAACCAAGGACAACACCATGAATCGGCCCACCTCAACGATCGCAGGTTCCACCCCCGCGATGTTCCCTCCATCCGAAACCCATGGCGCCACCGCGAGCCGATCCGAGGCATACCGATGGGGCCAGCTGCTGATCGGCATCGTCTGCATGGCGATGATCGCCAACCTGCAATACGGCTGGACGCTCTTCGTCAATCCGATCGCCGAGAAGCACGGCTGGAGCCGCGCCGCGATCCAGGTGGCGTTCACCATCTTCGTGCTCACCGAGACATGGCTGGTGCCGATCGAAGGCTACCTCGTCGACCGCTTCGGACCGCGTCCCGTGGTGCTGGTGGGCGGCTTGCTGTGCGGCCTCGGCTGGGTGCTCAACTCGGAGGCCGATTCGCTCACGTTGCTCTACATCGCGGCGGCCGTCGGCGGCATCGGCGCGGGCGCGGTCTACGGCACCTGTGTGGGCAATGCGCTCAAGTGGTTCCCCGATCGCCGGGGGCTTGCCGCGGGCATGACCGCCGCGGGCTTCGGCGCGGGCTCGGCGCTCACGATCATCCCGATCTCCGCGATGATCAAGTCGAGCGGCTACGAAGCGGCCTTCCTGTATTTTGGGATCGGGCAGGGACTCATCGTGTTCCTGCTCGCATGGATGCTGACCCGTGCGCCCCACCATGCCAAGGCGTCGAACAGCCGCAACGTGCAGCAGGCGGGCCGCGACTACGCGCCGGCCGAGGTGCTGCGCTCGCCCGTGTTCTGGGTCATGTACGCGATGTTCGTGATGGTGGCCGCCGGCGGCCTGATGGCCACGGCGCAGCTCGCGCCGATCGCCAAGGACTTCAAGATCATGGACGTGCCGGTCAACATCATGGGCCTGGTGCTGCCCGCGCTGACCTTCGCGCTCGCCATCGACCGCGTGCTCAACGGCCTCACGCGGCCCTTCTTCGGCTGGGTGTCCGACAAGATCGGCCGCGAGCAGACGATGTTCATCGCCTTCGCGATGGAGTCGGTCGGCATCCTGCTGCTCTACCACTACGGCCAGAACCCGATCCTCTTCGTCGTCCTGACCGGCATCGTGTTCTTCGCCTGGGGCGAGATCTACAGCCTGTTCCCCTCGACCTGCGCAGATACCTTCGGCTCGAGGTATGCGGCATCCAACGCCGGCATGCTCTACACCGCGAAGGGCACCGCCTCGCTGCTGGTGCCGCTGTCGAGCGTGCTCGCCGCCGCCACCGGCAGCTGGCAGGCCGTCTTCATCGCCGCCAGCGCGGTCAATGCGCTGGCGGCGCTGATGGCGTGGTTCGTGTTGCGGCCGATGCGCCGCAAGCACATCGAGGCGAGCCGCGCCACCACCACCATCGAGTAAGCCGTCGGCTCTTCCGATACACGCGGCCCTGCCATGAAGATGGCAGGGCTTTTTGCCGATGGGGCCGCAGGGTTTGTGCGCATTGGCACCGCGCTTGTTTCCGCGGAAATTGACTTGCGTCAAGGCCCCTGTCGCTCGATTCATCGACATTGATCCTCAAGCGGATGAGCGCGGGATTCACGTCGGATTTCATGACGGCGGCCCGTGACGAAACCACGATGAAAACAGCTCCGCCGGCAGCAAGACAACGGCGGCGCAGGCGGCAACGGACCAGACCGGACGGGATCATGAAACTACAACAGGTGCAGCAGGGACACGAGGTACCGCATCCGGCCTCAGCTCCCATCGACAAGGACAAGGAACTCGCCGCCGCGCAGCGCAGCCTGCTGCAGCATGCGGACGAACCCGGCGCGCTGCTGCCGATCCTGCACGACGTGCAGGACGCGCTGGGCTACATCCCCGCGCACACCGTGCCGGCGATTGCCGACGCACTGAACCTCTCGCGTGCGGAGGTCCATGGCGTCGTCACCTACTACCACCACTTCCGTGCCGAGCCCGCTGGCCGCCACGTGATCCAGATCTGCCGCGCCGAGGCCTGCCAGTCGATGGGTGCCGATGCGCTGCTCGCCCACGCGGAGTTGCGTCTCGGATGCAGCGCGCACGGCACTTCGAAGGACGGCGCGTTCACGCTGGAGCCCGCGTTCTGCCTCGGCCTGTGCGCCTCGTCGCCCGCGATGACGTTCGACGATCAGCCGCATGCACGCATGACACCCAGGGCATTCGACGCGCTGATCGCGCAGGACAACAACCCATGAGCACCATCACCGTCTACGTCCCGCGCGACTCGGCCGCGCTCGCAGCCGGCGCCGACCGCGTGGCGCAGCGCATCGCGAAGGAAGCCACGGCGCGCGGCATCATGCTCGAGCTCGTGCGCAACGGTTCGCGCGGCATGTTCTGGCTCGAACCGCTGGTCGAGGTGAACACACCGACCGGCCGCATCGCCTACGGGCCCGTGACGCCCGACGACGTGGCCGGCCTGTTCGACGCCGGCTTTCTCACGGGCGGCAAGCACCCGCTCGCGCTCGGCCCGACCGAAGACATTCCCTATCTCAAGAAGCAGGAGCGCCTGACCTTCGCGCGCATGGGCATCACCGACCCGGTGTCGCTGACCGACTACCAGGCCTACGAAGGCTTCGCCGGCCTGCGCCGCGCGCTGGCGCTCGCGCCCGAGGAGATCGTGCAGCAGGTGCTCGACTCGGGCCTGCGCGGGCGCGGCGGTGCTGCCTTTCCGGCCGGCATCAAGTGGAAGACGGTGCTGGGCACGGCCGCCGCGCAGAAGTACATCGTCTGCAACGCGGACGAAGGCGACTCGGGCACGTACTCCGACCGCATGACGATGGAGGGCGACCCCTTCATGCTGATCGAGGGCATGACCATCGCGGGCCTTGCCACGGGCGCGACGCAGGGCTACATCTACGTGCGCTCCGAGTACCCGCACGCGATCGCGGCCATGAACGAGGCCATCCGCGTCGCCGAGGCGGCGGGCTTCCTCGGTGACAACATCCTGCGTTCGGGCAAGTGCTTCTCGCTCGCGGTGCGCAAGGGCGCGGGCTCGTATGTGTGCGGCGAGGAAACGGCGCTGCTCGAAAGCCTCGAGGGCAAGCGCGGCATCGTGCGCGCCAAGCCACCGCTGCCGGCCATCGAGGGGCTGTTCGGCCAGCCCACGCTGATCAACAACGTGATCACGCTGGCCAGCGTGCCGCTGATCCTGGCGCGCGGCGCAGCTTTCTACCGCGACTACGGCGTGGGCCGTTCGCGCGGCACGCTGCCGATGCAGCTGGCCGGCAACATCAAGTACGGCGGCCTGGTCGAGAAGGCCTTCGGCGTCACGCTGCGCGAGTTGCTGTACGACTACGGTGGCGGCTCGGCGTCGGGACGGCCGATCAAGGCGGTGCAGGTGGGCGGGCCGCTGGGCGCCTACCTGCCCGAGTCGCAATGGGACCTGCCGCTCGACTACGAGGCCTATGCGGCCGTCGGCGGCACGGTGGGCCACGGCGGCATCGTGGTGCACGACGACACGGCCGACCTGTCGAAGCTCGCGCGTTATGCCATGGAGTTCTGCGCGCTCGAATCCTGCGGCAAGTGCACGCCGTGCCGCATCGGATCGACGCGCGGTGTCGAGGTGATCGACAAGATCCGCGCGGACCAGAACCGCGCACAGCAGGTGATCCTGCTGCGCGACCTGTGCGACACCATGGTCCACGGATCGCTGTGCGCCATGGGCGGCATGACGCCGTTCCCGGTGCTTTCCGCGCTCGACCACTTTCCGCAGGACTTCGGTCTTGCGGTCCCCGATCGCAAGGCTGCTTGAGATGACGCCTTGCTTTCTGATTCTTCACGGTGAAGGTTATTCGGGGCGCGATCACGCCGACGGGGTGCCTTGCTCCGCGAATGTCCCCCGGCCTGCGGCCTCCTCCTTTATTTCGCTGCGCAAGGCACCCCGCCAGCGTGATCGATCAGAGCACTTGTTGATCAGCCAGCACAAGCGCCGCGCTCATCGTGCACAGGGCGCCGGGTGCTCCCCGCAGCGAAATAAAGGAGGAGGCCGAAGGCGGGGGACATTCGCAGAGGGGAGTACCCGGTGGCCTGTGCACGCGCGCCGAACGCAAATGCTCCGAACCCCAGCCCACTGAATAAAAGCCCACCGAGGCACACAGAGAGAAAGCAAAAGACATGTTGGACCATCTGAAAGAAACCGACTACGGCACCCCCAAGCGCGAATCGACGCGCGAGGTCACGCTGGAAATCGACGGTACCGAAGTCACCGTGCCCGCCGGCACCTCGCTGATGCGCGCCGCGGTGGATGCCGGCATCAACGTGCCCAAGCTCTGCGCCACCGACAGCCTCGAGCCCTTCGGCTCATGCCGCCTGTGCCTCGTTGAGATCGAGGGCCGCAAGGGTTTTCCGGCCTCGTGCACCACGCCCGCCGAGGCCGGCATGAAGGTGCGCACCCAGACGCCGAAGCTGCAGGATCTGCGCAAGGGCGTGATGGAGCTCTACATCTCCGACCATCCGCTCGATTGCCTCACCTGCTCGGCCAATGGCAACTGCGAACTGCAGGACATGGCGGGCGTCACCGGCCTGCGCAACGTGCGCTACGGCTTCGACGGCGCCAACCACCTGAAGGACCAGAAGGACGAGTCCAACCCGTACTTCAGCTACGACCCCTCCAAGTGCATCGTGTGCAACCGCTGCGTGCGCGCCTGCGAGGAAACGCAGGGCACCTTCGCGCTGACCATCAGCGGCCGCGGCTTCGAGTCGCGCGTGTCGCCGGGCCAGGACGAGGCTTTCATGGATTCGGAATGCGTGAGCTGCGGCGCCTGCGTCGAAGCCTGCCCCACAGCCACGCTGCAGGAGAAGTCGGTGATCTGGCTCGGCCAGCCCGAGCACAGCGTGATTACCACCTGCGCCTACTGCGGCGTGGGCTGCGCCTTCAAGGCCGAGATGAAGGGCAACGAGGTCGTGCGCATGGTGCCCTGGAAGGACGGCAAGGCCAACGAAGGCCACTCCTGCGTCAAGGGCCGCTTCGCATGGGGCTATGCGACGCACCAGGACCGCATGCTCAAGCCGATGATCCGCAAGAACATCAGCGACCCATGGCAGGAGGTGAGCTGGGACACCGCGCTGAACTACGCCGCGGGCGAGTTCAAGCGCCTGCAGGCCAAGTACGGCAAGGACTCGATCGGCGGCATCACCTCCTCGCGCTGCACCAACGAAGAGACTTACCTCGTGCAGAAGCTGGTGCGCGCCGCCTTCGGCAACAACAACGTCGACACCTGCGCGCGCGTGTGCCATTCGCCCACGGGCTACGGCCTCAAGCAGACGCTGGGCGAATCGGCCGGCACGCAGACCTTCGCCTCGGTCGACAAGGCCGACGTCATCATGGTGATCGGCGCGAACCCGACCGACGGGCACCCGGTGTTCGCCTCGCGCATGAAGAAGCGGCTGCGCCAGGGCGCGAAGCTGATCGTGGTCGATCCGCGCCGCATCGACATCGTGAAGTCGCCGCACGTCAAGGCCGCGCACCACCTGCAGCTGCGGCCCGGCACCAACGTGGCGGTGGTCACGGCGCTGGCGCACGTCATCGTCACCGAAGGCCTGATGGCCGACGACTTCGTGGCCGAGCGCTGCGACACGGCCTCGTTCAAGGAGTGGAAGTCGTACGTCGAGCGCCCGGAGCAATCGCCCGAAGCCACCGAGCAGGCCACGGGCGTGCCCGCGGCCGAGCTGCGCGCCGCCGCGCGCCTGTTCGCCACGGCCGGTAACGGCGCCATCTACTACGGCCTGGGCGTGACCGAGCACAGCCAGGGTTCGACCACCGTGATGGGCATTGCCAACCTCGCGATGGTCACCGGCAACGTCGGCCGCGAAGGCGTGGGCGTGAACCCGCTGCGCGGCCAGAACAACGTGCAGGGCGCCTGCGACATGGGCTCGTTCCCGCACGAGCTGCCGGGCTATCGGCATGTGTCCGACAGCACCACGCGCGCCTCGTTCGAAGCCGCCTGGGGCGTGCAGATCGACCCCGAGCCGGGCCTGCGCATCCCCAACATGTTCGAGGCCGCGATCGGCGGCAGCTTCAAGGGCCTTTACTGCGAGGGCGAGGACATCGTTCAGTCCGACCCGAACACGCAGCACGTGGCGGCCGCGATGATGGGCATGGAGTGCGTGGTGGTGCAGGACATGTTCCTCAACGAAACCGCCAAGTACGCGCACGTGTTCCTGCCGGGCTCCTCGTTCCTGGAGAAGGACGGCACCTTCACCAACGCCGAGCGCCGCATCTCGCGCGTGCGCAAGGTGATGCCGCCGAAGGCCGGCTATGCCGACTGGGAAGTGACCGTGAAGCTTGCGCAGGCCCTCGGCTATCCGATGGACTACAGCAGCCCCGAAGAGATCATGGACGAGATCGCCGCGCTGACGCCGACCTTCCACGGCGTGAGCTACCAGCGCCTCGACGAACTCGGCAGCATCCAGTGGCCCTGCAACGATGCCGCGCCCGAGGGCACGCCCACCATGCACATCGACCGCTTCGTGCGCGGCAAGGGCAAGTTCATCGTCACGCAGTACGTGGCGACCGACGAGAAGGTCACGCGCAAGTTCCCGCTGCTGCTGACCACGGGGCGCATCCTCTCGCAGTACAACGTGGGCGCGCAGACCCGGCGTACCGAGAACAACCAGTGGCACAGCGAGGACCGGCTGGAGATCCATCCGCACGATGCCGAGGAGCGCGGCGTGAAGGACGGCGACTGGGTCGGCATCCAGAGCCGCGCGGGCGAGACGGTGCTGCGCGCCACGGTGTCCGGGCGGATGCAGCCCGGCGTGGTCTACACCACCTTCCACTTCCCGGAATCGGGCGCCAACGTCATCACCACCGACAACTCCGACTGGGCCACCAACTGCCCGGAGTACAAGGTGACGGCCGTGCAGGTGGCGCCGGTGATGCAGCCCTCCGCCTGGCAGCAGGAGTACAGCCGCTTCAACAAGGTCCAGCTGGACCTTGCGACGGCCGGTTCGGCGCAGGCTCCGCGCAACGAGACGATCCCCGCCAAGTAGCGCAATGGCCATGGACATCACCACCTTGCCGGCCGCGGACGGCGCCGACACCTTCTGCGAGGGCGCGCGCCTGCTGCCCGTGCACGGCGTGCGCGGCGGCGAGGCCTATGCGGTGCAGGACTGGGTGGCCGAGGAAGTGCCGGTGGCGCTGGAGTTCAACGGCATCTCGCATGCGGTGATGCTCGCGACGCCGCTGGACCTCGAGGACTTCGCGCTCGGCTTCTCGCTCAGCGAGGGCATCCTCGACCACGCGCACGAACTCTATGCGGTGGAGACGGGCGAATCGGAGCTCGGCATCACGGTGCGCCTGCAGGTGTCGAGCGCCGCCTTCGCGCGCCTGAAGCAGAGGCGCCGCACGATCGCGGGCCGCACCGGCTGCGGCCTGTGCGGCACCGAGAGCCTGGCGCACGTCTCGCGCGAGCTGCCGGTGCTCGCCGATCCGGCGGGGCCGCTCGAACGGCAGGCCATCGCGCGGGCGATGCTGCAGGTCCAGTCGCTGCAGACGCTGCAGCAGGCCACCGGTGCGGTGCACGCCGCGGCCTGGTGCTCGGCCGATGGCGAGGTGCAGTGGCTGCGCGAGGACGTGGGCCGCCACAACGCACTCGACAAGCTGATCGGCGCGCTCGCGAACAACGATGTCGACGCATCCGGCGGCTTCATCGCCGTGACCAGCCGCGCCAGCTTCGAGATGGTGCAGAAGACGGCGATGGCAGGCGTGCCGCTGCTGGCCGCGGTGTCCGCGCCGACTTCGTTCGCGGTGGCCACGGCCGAGCGCGCGCGGCTCACGCTGGTCGGTTTCGCGCGCAAGGACGACCTGGCGGTCTACAGCCACCCGGGGCGCCTGGCAGCGGCCGGGTACGGCGCGCACTGAAGCAGTCATCCATTCATTCCAAAGGCAGTGCATGCACGATCACGATCCGACGGCGCAACTGGTCAAGATGGCCAACCAGATCGGCACCTTCTTCCAGGCGCAATCGCCGAGCGACGCCACCATGGCCACGAACGCGATCGCCGCGCACCTGAAATCGTTCTGGGCGCCGAGCATGCGCGTGCAGCTGATCCGCGCGCTCGAAGCGGGCGCCGCCACGGGACTGCTGCCGATCGTCGCGTCCGCGGTTCGCAGCCACCGCGCGAATCTGCTGCCCGGTGGGGCGCGAGAGGCCGGCGAGGCGAGGGAGCAGTTTCCGCAGGGCGGCGGCGATGCGGGTTGAGCGCGAGGCCTAGACGCCCCAGCTGCGGCCGGCCTCGCGTTCTGCCTGCGACTTGAGCAGCGCCTCGTAGCACAGGCACAGCGGCATGGCGACGAACACCATGCCCGCGACGTAGATCACCAGGCTCATCACGGGGAACTCGTTGCCGCCCCAATGAGGGATCGACGCGGCCAGTGCCGCGAGGGCGACGGCTGCGATCACCGCATGCATCGCGCTGCGCACGAGCGTGATCCTCGCAGACGCCGGCGGGCTGGATGTCTGACGGTCCGCTGCCGGGCTGTGGTCGCCCTTGTCTCCATCGTTGTTCATCGTCGCTCCTCGGTGAAGGCGTCGGCGATTCTTGATCGCGGTTGGGGCCGGGTCAAGATCGAAGTCCCTTGCCCGGCCGCTCGCGGCAGGCTCGGCCGTCAGTCGTACTTCACCGTGTAGATCAGGTCCAGCCCGCTCGTCTGTCCCGCCTGGCCCCGCAGCGTGAGCCGGGTCGTCAGGTCGTAGAAGATGAAGAGCGTGCCGAAGGTCCCGCCGATGCTGCGTTCGTAGGTGAGGTAGAAATCCTTCGACAGCCGCTTGCCCAGCGTCACGGCCGACTCGCGCAGGTCGCCCCCGCTGCCCGGTCCCTTGAAGCCGAGCTCGTCCAGCCCGAAGCGGCTGGCCAGGCTGCCGCCGCTGCTGCTGCTGCCGATCTTGCCGATGAGCGAAAGCGCGGCCTGCTGCAGCAGCGCCGATTCGCCGCCGCTGGTGGCCGAGGCCCGGCCCAGGATCACCCACGACAGCGTCTCGGCGTCGGACAGCGCGGGCTCCGAATAGAGCTTCACGCGCGGCGATTGCGCGGTGCCGGTGATTTGCACGCCCGCGCGCTGCGACAGGTTCGGGCGGATCGCCAGGATGTCCAGCGCCGGATTGTCGAAAGGTCCGTTGAAGCGCGCGAGGCCGGTCTCCACGTCGAGCTGCTGGCCGTAGGCGCGGTATTGGCCCTTCACCGTCTTGACCTCGCCCGTGATGCGCGGCGGCGCATTGAGCCTGGTGCTGCGGATCTCCAGGTTGCCTTCGAGCCGCGTGGTGATGCCGCGGCCCTGCACGGCGAAGTCATCGCCCAGGTCGAAGTCGACGGCGATGTCCGGCGGCTTGGCGGTCTGCGGCTTGGCAGCCTGTGCGTTGGCGCTGGCGGATTCGCGCTGCGCCGCCTCGGCGGCCTCGCGGTCCTTGGCGGCGGAGCGTACGACGACGTCGCTGCCCAGGCTGGGCGCGGTCTCGTCGGGCAGGATGATGACGGCGCGGTCGGTCTTGAGCTTGCCGCGCACGCTGAAGTGGCCGTTGTCGAGCTGCGCCTGCAGGTCGCCCGAGAGCGTGACCTGCCGGTCGGTGCGCACCAGCACGCGCAGCGCGCGCAGCTGGCCCTGCAGGGCCATGCGGATGCCCGAGGCCGAGCCGCTCGCCGGGCCCCAGCCGAGGTTGCCGCTGGCCGAGAGGGTGCCGCCGTCGGTGCGGGCCTCGCTGGCGGCGGTGCTGCGGTTGCCGCTCTGGCCGCCGATGCGCACGGAGCTGCCGGCGCCGCCCTTGAGCGTGAATTCGGTGATGTCGACGCGCTCGCCCGAGAGCGTGGCGCGCAGGCGGCCGTCGTGCAGGTCCAGTCCTTCGACCGGCGCGCGCAGCGCAAGCTTGTCGGCGCCCAGCGTGCCGTTCCAGCGCGGCACGGCGCGGTTGCCCGACAGCGTGGCGCTGGCGTCGAGCGTGCCCGCGATGCGCCAGCCCGGCGGCGCGAGCATCGACCACACGCCGAGGTTGGGCAGCGCGGCCTTGACGGTGCCGCCCAGCGGTGCGTCGGGGGCCCACTGCCAGCCGCCGGCGCGCTGCTGCACGCGGGTGTCGATGGCGGCGTCGATCTTGCCGGCGCGTTCGCTGTCCCAAGCGAGGACGGCGCGCACGGCGTCGCCTTCGGCATCGAGCCGCAGCTCGGCCTGGCGCAGGCCAGCCGGCGTGCTGGGCGCGTCGCCGCTCGCGGAAGCCGCGTTCATCGTGCGCTCGCTTGCGGTGCCCGTGCCGGTGCTGGTGATGCGCGTGACGAGCGCAGCCTCGCCGGCCTGCACGCGGATGTCGCCGCTCTGGCGCGCGAGGCGGGCCTTGGCGCGCAGCGTGTCGCCGGCGTCGATGTCCCAGTCGCCGTTGAACAACAGGTCGCCGCTGATGCCGTACTCGCCCAGCGTGGCGTTCGCGCCGAACGCGCCGGCCCAGGCCATCGGCAGGCCCTGCAGCTGGCCCTTCGACTGCACGCGGAACACGCGGTTGGGCGCGGCGCCGCTCTGGCTGAAGCGCAGCGGCTGCCAGTCGATGCGCACGGTGCCGGGCACGGGGCCGCGCAGCGTGGCCGCGGCGGCGGAGGCTTCGACGTCGAGGCGGGGTGATGCATTGCCGGTGCTGCTGCGGATGGTTGCGGTCACTTCGCGGCTCAGTTCCAGCACCCAGGGGGCACCGGGGCGGGCGCTGTCCTGCGCCTGCAGCTTCAGGCTGGCGAGCGCCGCGCGCCATTGGCCGGCGCCTGCGATGCCGCCGCTGGCGCGGGTGTCGATGGCGAACTTCTGCGTGCCGGTGGCGGCTTCGCCTTTCAGCGTGAGCGTGGCCTGCGCGAGGCTGCCGGCGAGGTCGGCGTGCAGGTCGCGCAGCTGCACGGTGGTGGTGGCGCCGCCGGGTTGCTCGGAGGGCAGGCTCAGGTCGAGCCGCGGCACGCCGAGCACGGCCTTGATGCTGGGTTCGATGCTGCCGCGCGGCGCAGGCGCGTTGGGGCTCTGCAGCCGGCGCTGGAACGTTCGCCAGCCGCCCTGCCAGCTCGCATCGAGCTTCGCGGAGCCCTTGGCGCCCGCATCCGCGAACACGGCTGAGAGCCCCGGCAGGCTCTGCACCCAGCGCTGCACGGCGTCGGCGTCGTCGATGGCGGCCCTGATCTCGCCGCCCCCCGAATTGGGCGCGATGCGGCCTTCGACCTGCGCGCTGCCGCCGGGCAGCGCGAGGGCCAGCTTGCCGCTCGCGGCCTGCTCGGCCACGCGCACCTGCAAGCGGCCATTGACGCTGGCACGCTGGGCCTCGATGCGCAGCGTGCGCAGGTCGAGCACCTGGTCTTTCCACTGGCCCTGGGCCAGCGCGCGGTCGAGCGCGAAGCCGGGCAGGGCCTTGCTGCCGGCGCCGCCTTCGGCGCGCAGGGCGGCGTCGAAGGTGATGGTGCTTTCCTTCTGCTCGGCCTTGAGCGTGCCGCTCACGGGCGCACCCGAGAGTTCGCTGTACAGCGCGCCCGGCCGCACGCCGCGTACGGTGGCCTGGGCCTGCCAGGGCGAGGGAGCGGGGCTCCATTTGCCGGCCGCGTCGATGCGGCCGCCGCCCGCGCGCACGGTGGCTTCGGGCAGGGACCAGTTGTTGCCGTCGAAGCCGACGCGCGCCTGCACCTGTTCGAGCGGCAGCTTCTTTTTGTCCCACGGGCCGGGCACGGCGTTGCGGATGTCGGCCGAGGCCTTCCACGCGGCGGGGCCGGTGTCGGCGTCGGGCTGCAGTTCGACCATGCCGGTGAGCCGCGTCTCGGGCGCACCGGGCCACAGGCTCGATGTGTCGACGTTGCGCAGGTCGGCCTTCGCGTCGATCACTGGCTGGGGCAGCCAGGGCGCGATCTGTGCCTGCAGTTTGGCTTCCATCGGCGCATCGGCGTTCTCTTCGGCGGGCTTCAGTTCGGCAGCCACCTGCAGCCGCGCGGCCGTGCCGGCGAGCGTGCCTTTCACCGTGGCGGCAGCCAGCACGTCGATGCCGCGGTCTTCGGCCAGCGGCGCCTTCACGCGGCCGTCGAGCGCCGCGTCGATGGCCATGGGCGCGGGGCCCTGCAGTTTCACGCGGGCGCCGTAGTGGCCGTCGGCAACGTCGACGCCCTTGATCTCCAGCGCGTGCTCGGCGGCCTTGTTGTAGCTGTAGCTGCCCGACAGGTTGAGCGCCCGCAGCACGGGTGGGCCGGCCCAGCGCACTTCGTCGATGCGAAAGGGCAGTTCGACCTCGACCGGCAGCACGAGCTGCTCGAGCGGCTTGGTGGGCTCCTCGCTCGGCGGGCCGCGCTTTTCGATCAGCACCTGCTTCGCGTGCACCTCGCCGAGGTGCACCTTGCGCTGGAACAGCGGGGCCAGTGTCCAGCCGATGGTGGCGTCATTCACCTCGACGGCGATGCTCTCGCTCTGGTACTTGAGCCAGCCGATGTGGCCGCCGGTGCGCAGCGAACCGGTGACGTCGCGGCTCTCCAGGGTCTGTCCGGCCGGCAGCCGCTGCGCGGCCTGCGCGAGCGCGAAGGCGAGCGACTTGTCGGAGCCGATGTACCACCAGGCGCCGGCAGCAAGCAGCATCACGATCATCACCAGGCCGGCCACGGTCCAGGCCAGGGCACGCGCGGCGCGCCGTGCGCGCGAGCGCCGCACGGCGGGAGGCATGGGCGTCGGCGTAGGTTCGGTGTCGGTCTGCATCGGAAGCATCAGAAGGTGAAGCCGAGGCGAAAGTGCAGGCGGAACTTCTTCGAGTCCACGCCGTAGGCCAGGTCGGCCTGCACCGGCCCGACCGGGCTGCGCCAGCGCGCACCCACGCCCACGCCCACCTTGGGCTTGAGCTCGCCGGGCTTGTCGGCCACGGCGCCCGCATCGACGAACACCACGCTCTCCCAGTCGGTGAGCTTGTCGTTGTAGACGAAGGGACGCTGCCACTCCACGCTGGCCACGCCGAGGTAGCGGCCCGCAACGGTCTGGCCGTCGGCGCGCACGGTGCCGATCTGCTTGTAGCTGTAGCCGCGCACGGTGGTGTCGCCACCGGTCAGGAACATTAGCGTCGACGGGATCTGTGCGTTCTCCTTGGCTGACACCGCGCCGGCCTCGACGCGCAGCTGCAGCCGGCTGCGGCGCGCGCGCGTTTCCTTGTCCTCGGCCGAGCCCAGCGGCAGCACGCCGAGCCAGCGTGCGTAGGTGCGCGTGAAGGGCATCTGCTCGCCGGTGAGCGTGTAGCCCGCGGCCACTTCGAGCGCGAGGCCGAAGCCGCGCGAAGGCGCTGCGTTGTCATCGAAGTAGCGCCCCGTCCAGCCCCAGTTGGCCGTCACGGCCGAGGCCGAGGGCGGTGCGTTGGTGCCGCGGTTCTGCGCGTAGTCGTACTGCAGGAAGTAGCTGCGGTCGATGTGGTCGCCCGACTTGCTGCGCCCGCCGCGCAGCCGGCCGCTGTCGACCACGTAGCTGCCCGACTGCTCGCTCTTGAGCTCGGCGCCCGAGAACCAGCGCCAGCCGCGGTCGTCGGGAATCGCCTTCCATTCGGTGCCCAGCGACTTGATGTCGCGGTCGACCGACAGCCGCGAGACGGCGCGCCAGCCCAGCAGCGGGATCTGGTTGTGGATGTGGTCGATCGACAGGCGCGGGCCGTTGTCGGTGGTGAAGCCCACGCCGAGTACCACCTTCTGCAGCGGCGCTTCGCGCAGTTGCGCGATGACGGGCGCGGCCAGCGGGTTGCCGCTCTCGGTGTCGAGCGTGAGGAACACCGAGTCGTAATAGCCGCTGCTGGCCAGGCGCTGCTGGGCATCGAGCAGCTTCTGCTGGTCGTAGTCGGTGCCGCTGGGCAGGCGCGCGATGCGGCGCGCGCCGTCGGGGTCGTAGCGCTGGATGCCGTTCAGCACCAGCGGGCCGAACTTGTAGGCCGGACCCGACTGGTAAGTGACGCTCAGACGGGCCTCGCTGCGGTCGGCGTCCACTTCGGCACGGCTGATCTCGATGCTGCCGGTGGGAAAGCGGCTGGCCGTGAGGCTGCGCAGCGCGGTGGTCTTGGCGCTGTCCCAGGCTTGCTGCGTGAAGGGCTGGCCGGCGCGCAGGCCCCAGTTGGTGCGGATCGAGTCGCGCTGCGGCTCGGCGGCCGCGTCGTCGGCGATCGGGCCGCCGTAGCTGATCTGCACGTTGCTCACCTTGGTGGGCTCGCCCGGCGACACGGTGATGACGATCTCGCGCGGGGCCTTGGTGCTCTCGGGCGTCTCGTTGAGTTCGAGCGTCAGCGTGGGCGTGAAGTAGCCGAGGGTGCCGAGCAGTTCGCGGGCGTTGGCCTCGGCGGCCACCATGAGGCGCGAGATCTCGGTCGCGCCGAGGTCGTCGAGCTCGCGGTAGCGCTGGATCTCGAGGTGGAGCCTGAGGTAGTCGCGCACGGCCTCGGGACCGCGCACGTCGACGGTGAAGGCGTCGCGCTTGTCGGCCTTGGCCTTGTCGTCTTTTTCCTTGTCCTCTTGTGTAGTGGCGCTGCCGCTGCGCACGAGGCCGGCCGCAGGCTTGCTTTCGGTGCTTTCCTTTTTCGGCAGCAGGCTGCAGCCTTGCAGAAGCAGGACGCCGGAAAAAAGCAAAGCCGGCCACCACGCCGGCGAGGAAGCTGGAACCACCCTGACCATGGGCGGATTCTGACAGCAAGCTCTGCCGGTTCCCGAGGGCTCCGGCGACAGGCGGTTTCGTCCTACTTCGAGAGCATGCGCATGGCCTCTTCAAGGCCGCGCAGGGTCAGGGGGTACATGCGGTTGGACATCAGCTGCTGCATCACCGCGATGCTCTGGCGGTACTGCCACACGCCCTGCGGCTCGGGGTTGATCCACGCGAACTTCGGGAAGGTGTGCGTGAGGCGCTGGATCCACTCGGCGCCGGCCTCCTCGTTGTTGTATTCGACGCTGCCGCCGGGCTGCAG
Organism: Variovorax sp. 10L421; assembly: GCF_056395365.1. Taxonomy (NCBI): domain Bacteria; kingdom Pseudomonadati; phylum Pseudomonadota; class Betaproteobacteria; order Burkholderiales; family Comamonadaceae; genus Variovorax; species Variovorax sp. 10L421. Next base: position 37,780 of record NZ_JBFTJJ010000023.1, on the reverse strand, counting down.
GATCTCGTAGGGGCTCATGGTCGCGTCGCCGACGAAGATGAGCTTGTAGTCCTTGTTGTACTTGCGCAGGATGTCCCAGGTGGCGAACTTCTCGGAGAAGCGGCGCTTGTTGTTCTTCCACATGAAGTCGTACACGCAGTTGTGGAAGTAGAAGAACTCCAGGTGCTTGAACTCGGTCTTCACGGCCGAGAACAGCTCTTCCACGCGCTGGATGTGCTCGTCCATCGTGCCGCCCACGTCCATCAGCAGCAGCACCTTGACGTTGTTGTGGCGCTCCGGCCGCATCTTGATGTCGAGGAAGCCCGCATTGGCCGCGGTGGAGTGGATGGTGTCGTCGAGGTCCAGTTCTTCGTCGTGGCCCTCGCGCGCGAACTTGCGCAGCCGCCGCAGCGCGACCTTGATGTTGCGCGTGCCGAGTTCCTGCGTGTCGTCGTAGTCCTTGTAGGCGCGCTGGTCCCACACCTTCACGGCGCTCTTGTTCTTGCCCGCGCCGCCGATGCGGATGCCCTGCGGGTTGTACCCGCCGTGGCCGAAGGGCGAGGTGCCGCCGGTGCCGATCCACTTGCTGCCGCCCTCGTGGCGTTCCTTCTGCTCCTCGAAGCGCTTCTTGAGCGTTTCCATGAGCTCGTCCCAGCCCATCTTCTCGATCTTGGCTTTTTCTTCGGCGGTGAATTCGCGCTCGAGCGTTTTCTTGAGCCAGTCGAGCGGCACTTCCTTGGTGAAGTCGGTGAGCATCTCCACGCCCTTGAAATAGGCGGCGAAGGCGCGGTCGAACTTGTCGTAGTGCTTCTCGTCCTTCACGAGCGCGGTGCGCGAGAGGTAGTAGAAGTCGTCGATGCCGTAGGCGCCGTCGGAGTTGGGCCCCACCACGTCGGCCTGCAGGGCTTCGAGCAGCGTGAGGTATTCCTTGACCGACACCGGCAGCTTGGCTGAGCGCAGCGTGTAGAAGAAGTCGATGAGCATGGGGCGCTCCTTGTGTGTCAGCCGCGTGGCTTGTCGAGCAGGTACAGCAGCTGGGCCTTCACCTCGGGCCATTCGCCCGCGCGCAGGCTGTACATGACGGTGTCGCGGATGGTGCCGTCGCGGCGCATCGCATGGCCGCGGATCACGCCGTCTTTCTTCGCGCCGAGCCGCTCGATGGCGCGCTGCGAGGCGAAGTTGAAATTGTCGGTGCGCCAGCCCACCACGTTGCAGCCGAGTGCGTCGAAGGCATGCGTGAGCATCAGCAGCTTGCAGGTGGTGTTGACGTGCGTGCGTTGACAGCGCGCGGCGTACCACGTGTAGCCGATCTCCACGCGCTTCACGCCCGGCAGGATGTCATGGAAGCTGGTGGTGCCGAGCACGGTGCCGGTGGCCTCGTCGGTCACGGCGAAGGCGAAGCGGTCGGCGGTCTTGAGCGCGGTCTCGATGTAGGCGCGCGTGTCCTGCGGCTCGGGCACGGAGGTGACGCGCAGCTTCCACAGCTCGCCGTCCGCGGCTGCGGCGCGCAGGCCTTCTTCGTGGGCCAGCGACAACGGCACCAGCGCGATGCCGCGGGCCTTCAGCGTGGCAGGTTCGATGAACGCCATGGCGAAGCCTGTGCAGTTATCTGTTGTTGCGCTGCATGAAGACGAGCTTCTCGAACAAGGTCACGTCCTGTTCGTTCTTGAGCAGCGCGCCCACCAGCGGCGGCACGGCGACCTTGTCGTCCTTGCTCTGCAGCGCTTCGAGTGGAATGTCCTCGGCCACCAGCAGCTTGAGCCAGTCGAGCAGCTCGGAGGTCGAGGGCTTCTTCTTCAGGCCGGGCAGGTTGCGCACGTCGTAGAAGGTCTTCATCGCGGACGTGAGCAGCTCCTGCTTGAGGCCGGGGAAGTGCACGGCGACGATGTGTTTCATCGTCTCGGCATCGGGGAACTTGATGTAGTGGAAGAAGCAGCGGCGCAGGAAGGCGTCGGGCAGTTCCTTCTCGTTGTTCGAGGTGATGAACACCACCGGCCGGTGCTTGGCGCGGATGAGTTCGCGCGTCTCGTAGCAGTAGAACTCCATGCGGTCGATTTCGCGCAGCAGGTCGTTCGGGAATTCGATGTCGGCCTTGTCGATCTCGTCGATCAGCAATGCCACCGGCTGGTCGGCCGTGAAGGCCTGCCAGAGCACGCCCTTGACGATGTAGTTGTTGATGTCGCTCACGCGCTCGCCGCCGTCGAGGTCCTTGAGCTGCGAGTCGCGCAGGCGGCTCACGGCGTCGTATTCATACAGGCCCTGCTGCGCCTTGGTGGTCGACTTGATGTGCCACTGCAGCAGCGGCAGGCCGAGCGACTGGGCCACTTCCTCGGCCAGCATGGTCTTGCCGGTGCCGGGCTCGCCCTTGACGAGCAGCGGACGCTTCAGGGTGATGGCCGCGTTGACCGCGAGCATCAGGTCTTGCGTGGCGACGTAGTTGTCTGAGCCCTGGAATTTCATGAGTGAGGCGGAGGCTGGGGTGGAGAAAAGAACACACTCGACACGCGTTGTGCAGCCTCAGGGTTGGCCTGCACAGGGTTCCGGAGGACCCCTGCATATAATCGAATGTTGATTCGAAAAACTGTACTCTCCACGAGATTGTGCGCGCAAAATGAACAAGTTGTTGACCACGATGTTTGCCCTTGCTGTCGCTTGCGTGACGCTCTCGGCACAGGCCCAGCAAGTCACTGGCAAGGCCCAGGACGGCGCAAAGAAGGTTGCGATGTGCGTGGGCTGCCACGGCATCATCGGCTACCAAGCCAGCTTCCCTGAAATCCACAAGGTGCCAATGATCGCCGGGCAGAGCGCCACCTACATCACGGCAGCGCTCACCGCGTACAAGGGCGGCGACCGCAAGCATCCCACCATGCGCGCCATCGCCGACACGCTCACCGAGCAGGACATCGCCGACGTCGCCGCCTACTACAGCCAGCTGGGCGTGAAGCAGGACGATGCACCGCCGGTCACGCTCGCCAAGACCACGCCCGAGAACATTCAGGCGCTTATCTCTCGCGACAAGGACAACAACTGCACCAAGTGCCACGGCGCCAACTTCAACACGCCGAACGACGGTACCGTGCCCAAGCTGGCCGGCCAGCATGCCGACTACCTGTTCGTTGCGCTCAAGTCCTACCGCGTGAAGAACAACCCGCACCTCGGCCGCTCCAACGCGGTGATGGGCCAGCAGGTCGAACCCAAGAAGTTCACCAACGCCGAACTCAAGACGCTGGCCAGCTACATCAGCTCGCTGCCCGGCGAACTGAAGACGGTGCCCGAGTCGCGCATTCACCACGGCGCCGAATAAGCGCTTCGAAGCCGGCAACAAAAAAACCCGCTGCGAGCGGGTTTTTTTGTGTTCGGGATTTCCCTGAGATCAGACGTCGAAGAACGCCGTCTCGTCCGTGCCCTGCATGCGGATGTCGAAGCGGTACGTCACCGCGCCGCCTTGCTCCACGCGCTCGGCGATCAGCGTGTGGCGGCGCTCGGCGGGCACGCTCTGCAGCACCGCGTCCTTCGCGTTGGCCTCGGCCTCGTCGCTGAAGTACACGCGCGTGAACGCGTGCAGCAGCAGCCCGCGCATCAGCACGATCACGTTGATGTGCGGCGCTTCGCCGGGCGCCTGCGCGCCGGGCTTCACGGTGTAGAACACGAAGCGGTTGCCCTCGGCGGTGCCGGTGCCGACACGGCCGAAAGCGCGAAAGCCCATGGCGCGCGCTTCTTCGGGCGTCTGCGGGTAGCGGCCTTCGCCGTCGGGCTGGCTGATCTCGACCAGCGCGTCGTTGATCGGGTTGCCGTCGCCGTCGATCACGCGGCCCTCGAGGCGAATGCGCTGGCCGGCGGCGGCGTCGAGCGCCAGCACGGCGTCGAAGGGCTGGTCGAAGTCGTAGCCGTACTGCGTGGCGGTGAGGCCGTAGGCGAAGTAGGGGCCCACGGTTTGCGAGGGGGTCTGGCCGTAGTCGGCTTCCTGTGCGGTCATCAGCATGGTGTGTGTCTCCTGGCTCAGCGGTTCTCGAAGGGCGTCTCGTCGGCGCCGCGCAGCACGATGTCGAACTGGTAGCCCAGTGCGTAGCCTTCCTCGGTGATGTCGAGGCTGAAGTCGGCAATGAGGCGGTTGCGGTAGCGCTCGGGCGTGCCGGTGATCATCGGGTCGTACTGCAGCAGCGGGTCGCCGGGGAAGTACATCTGCGTGACCAGGCGGCTCGCAAAGCTCTGGCCGAACAGCGACATGTGGATGTGCTGCGGACGCCAGGCGTTCGGGTGGTTGCCCCAGGGATAGGCGCCGGGCTTGATGGTGAGGAAGCGGTAGCGGCCTTCGCTGTCGGTCAGGCAGCGGCCCGCGCCGAGGAAGTTGGGGTCCAGCGGCGCGTCGTGCTGGTCGACCTTGTGCACGTAGCGGCCGGCGGCGTTGGCCTGCCACAGCTCGACCAGCGTGTTGGCCACCGGGCGGCGTCGCTCGTCGAGCACCTGGCCGGTGAGGATCATGCGTTCGCCCAGCGGCTCGCCGTTGCGGCGCGCGTTGCGCGTGAGGTCGTGGTCGAACTCGCCGATGCTGTCGTGGCCGTACACCGGCTGCTGCAGCTCGCCGAGCGAGGCCTTGAGCGGGATCAGCGGCTTCTGGGGGCCGCGCTTCACGGTGGACTTGTAGCCCGGATAGATGTAGCTGGGATGGGCTTTCCAGTCGCGCGGGGTGAGGGTGGGCTGGGGCCCTTGGGTCTTGGTCGACATGTGCGTTGTCTCCTGCTGTCGTGGGACGAATCGGGAAGCCGCCACTTTAGAAGCGCCATCCGATGATGTAAATTGAAGAATTCTCCGTTCTCAATAACCAACAGGAATTGAAAGACTCCGCCGATCTTCGACAGGATTTCGTGCGCAGCGTGCAGCTGCGGCATCTGCGCTGCCTCGTGGCCGTGGCGCAGGAGCGCCATCTCGCGCGTGCGGCCGAGCGGCTGGCGCTGAGCCAGCCGGCGGTGTCCAAGACCCTGTCCGAGCTGGAGGCGATCGTCGGCACGCGGCTGGTCGAGCGCAGCAAGGCCGGCCGGCGCGGCGTGCAGGGGCTCACGGCGGCCGGCGAGCAACTGCTGGCGCATGCCCTGCGTGTGCTGGAGGCGCTCGACGCCAGCGCGCAGGCGGTGGCGCCAGCGTCGGGCGGGCGCATCGAGCGGCTGCGCATCGGCGCGCTGCCGAGCGTGGCGCCGGCGCTGCTGCCAGTCGCGCTGGCGCGGCTGCGCGACAGCCGGCCATCGGTGCAGATCGTGGTGAAGAGCGCCGCCAACGCCGTGCTGCTCGACGAACTGCGCGCCGGCGAGCTCGACCTGGTGGTCGGCCGCATGAGCGATCCGCGCCTGATGGGCGGCCTGAGCTTCGAGTTGCTGCACACCGAGCCGCTGGTGTTCGCCGTGCGCGCCGGCCACCCGCTCGCATCGAAGGCGGTGTCGGTGCAGGCGGTGCTGGCCTATCCGCTGGTGGTGTACGGCGAGGGCACGATCCCGCGCCACAACACCGAGAGCTTTCTGTCGGCGCGCGGCCTCGTGCTGCCGTCCAATGCATTGCAGACGCTCGACGTGGCGGTGGCGCGCGCGCTGGTGGCGGTGTCCGATGCGGTGTGGATCACGCCGCTGGGTGCCGCGCGCGGCGAGCTGGCGGACGGGCGCCTCGTGCGGCTGCGCATCGAGACCGCCGGCACCGAGGAGCCGGTCGGGCTGCTGCAGCGCAGCGATGCCGAGCCTTCGGCCCTGCGCGGCGCCATGGCCGCGCTGTTGCGCGAGGCAGCCAAGGAGCAGGGGGCGGTCCCCCCAGCGGCCCGGCGCAGGCGCGGCGGTTAGCCGGCTTTCACCAGGAACGCCGCGGAACCGGCTTTGCCGGGCCGCAGGTGTTGCCCCCTGCAAGGGGGGCGAAGCGACACGAAGTGCGCGAAGCCTGGGGGTTAGTCCTTGGTCGCTCGCCGCTGCACGCAGGCGACGTAGCCCTCGCCGTCCGGCGGCCTGCCCGCCCGCTGGCTCTCCCACATCATCTGGCCCAGGCAGTCCATTGCCTCGTGATGCGCATGCAGCAGCGAGCCGCGGCGCGCAGCCAGCAGCTCGACGGCCTGGCGGATGCCGCGCGGCTGGTCGATGGAGCACTGCTCGCTGATCGACAAATGCATCGACAGATGAAGGAACGGGTTTTCGCGCCCGTTCGATCCGTCGTAGACCCGTGCCACCGCCGCGTCGGCATCGGCGAGATCCTCGTGGTACTCGGGATGCTCGTCGATCCAGCCGGCGGCGATGGTCTCGAGCGCTTCCATCGGCAAGCCCTGCCGGTGCTTGGCGTACACGTCGCAGAAGAAGCGGCGCACGTCTTCCTGGGAGGGATTGAACATATCTATAGAAGAGGAAGAAAGAAAAAGAAGGAAGTGGGTCCCGCGCAAGAGCCGGTACGCAAGCCCGGAGCAAGACCTCGGATGTGCCGGACGTTCCGGGTACAGGGGGTTACGTCGTTACGTAACGAATCGCTGAATGACCTTCCTGCGGGCTGTTTCCGAACCCCATCGGCAGGCCGGCTCAAAGAAAAATTTCCATACGAATCAACAAGTTGCGGCGCCTGAAGGCGGTTTGGCAAGGGGCGAGCAAAAAGCGGCACGCTAGTTGCCCCTGAGTAGGCATCTTTTGTCACAGAGGCTGCCATGACCGCTCAACAAGCATCGACGAATTCGACCGAAGGACTTGCCGCCGCAGGCGTTGCTCCCGTGGTCATTGCCCAGGCCACCGTTACTCCGCTAGGCGCTCCTGCCATGGCGAGTTCGGCGGCGCCCGCTGCAGCTGGCCCGTCCAGCATCGGCACATTATCGAATGCCACGCCGGGTGTCGCCGTGATGCGCGACGGTGTCCGCATTCCGGTCGATGGCAATCAGACACTGGTGGCCGGCGACCGCGTGATCGTCCCGCAGGACGGCCACGCCAACGTTCTCTTTCCCGGCTCGGCGACCAACAAGGCCCCGCTGGCCGGCGTGTTCACCGGCGGCACCGATGCCACCATCGGCTCGACCAAGCTGCCGGGCGGCCTCGAACAAGTGAATGTGGACGTCGCTTCGGGCGACCTGCAAGTGACCCCGCCGGACAGCGATGCGGATGCCGCTGCCCTGGCCGTGACCAAGAAGCTCGCTGCCGGCAGCGGCATCGGGCTGGGTGAATTCGCACTCGGTGCCCTGGGCGCCGCCGCACTCGGCGCCGCGCTCGGCGGCGGTGGCGGCGGCAGCGACAGCGCGGTCCCGCTGCTCCTTTCGGGCGTGGGCGACTCCGATGCGGATGCCGACGCCGATGCGGACGCTGATGCGGATGCGGACGGTGATGCCGACGCCGATGCGGATGCTGACGCGGATGCCGATGCCGATGCCGATGCCGATGCGGATGCGGATGCGGATGCTGACGCGGATGCCGACGCAGACGCCGATGCCGATGCCGACGCAGACGCCGATGCAGATGCAGATGCAGATGCAGATGCAGATGCAGACGCCGATGCCGATGCCGATGCGGATGCCGACGCAGACGCAGACGCAGACGCAGACGCAGACGCAGACGGCGATCACCTGCTCGATCCGGGCGACGGCCTCGTCGATGGCGCGGTCGGCGCGGTCGACGGCACCGCTGGCCTGGGCGGCGCGCTCGCTCCCGTGGCCCCGGTGGTCGACGGCACGACCGACGTGGTCGACAGCGTGCTGGCACCGCTGCTCGGCTCCGAGTTCACCCGCAACGATCCCAACGCGCTGGACCCGGTCGACGAGGTCGTCGGCAACATCACCGACCCGCTCGGCAACAGCCTGAGTCCCATCGTGGACACCCTGCTCGGCGAGGGCGTGACCGATGCGCTGATCGGTCATCTGAACGGCCAGGTGGACTACCTGACCGACGGCCTGAACAACCTCCTTTCCAATGAAGGCCCGCTCGGTGGCCTGACCTCCAGCCTGGGCCTCGACAACCTGCTGGCTGACGGCGGCGTGGTCGGCAACACGCTCGACGGCCTGCTCGGCGACAACGGGGTGGTCGGCAACCTGCTGGCAGACGATGGCCTGGTTGGAGGCCTGCTCGGTGAAGGCAGCCTCGTCGGCGACCTGATCGGCCAGGGCAGCGCCCTCGACGGCCTGCTCGGCGGAGTGGTCGGCGACGGCGGCCCCCTGGGTGGCGTGCTCGGCAACGACGGTCTTTCCGGTGGCCTGCTCGGCGGCGTTCTGGGTGAGGATGGCGTGGTCGGAAGCCTGCTCGGCGAAGGCACGCCCCTGGGTGGTTTGCTGGGTCCGGACGGCGCCGTCGGCTCGCTGCTCGGCACGAACGGCACGCTCTCCGACGTGCTGGGCGAAGACGGCCTCGCGGGCGGCCTGCTCGGTACCACCGGCCTGCTCGGCAGCTTGCTTGGCGAAAACGGCGTGTTGGGCGGCGTGCTCGGCGAAGAAGGCCCGTTGGGCGGCGTTCTCGGTGGCGAAGGTGGTCTGCTCGGCGATGTGCTCGGCAACGGCGGCACCCCGGGCACGGGCGCTGGCCTGTTCGACCCGGCCGACGGCATGGCCGGCAACCTGGCCGATGGCCTGAACACCGGCCTGGTGGGCGAGCTTGGTCTCGGGAACACGCTCGGATCGGTGGTCGGCTTCGCGGACGGTCTGACCAACACCGCCGGCGGCCTGCTGGCTCCGGTGCTCGGCAGCAGCTTCTCGGAGAACAACCCCAACGTACTCGACCCGGTCGATGGCGTCGTGGGCGAAGTGGCGGCCAGTGCTGGTGGTCTGCTGAGCCCGCTGACCGATCAACTGCTCGGTGAGGGCACGACGACAGCGCTGCTGAACGGTGTCACGGCGCAGGTCGACTACCTGACCGACGGCGTGGCCCACCTCGTGTCCGGCGACGGCCTGCTCGGCGGCGTGACCGATGGCGGCACAGGCGGCCTGCTCGACGGCGTGCTCGGCAGCGAYGGTCTTCTGGGCGGCGTYCTCGGYGGCGTGACCGATGGCGGCACMGGCGGCCTGCTCGACGGCGTGCTCGGCAGCGATGGYCTTCTGGGCGGCGTCCTCGGCGGCGTGACCGATGGCGGCACMGGCGGCCTGCTCGACGGCGTGCTCGGCARCGACGGTCTTCTGGGCGGCGTCCTCGGCGGCGCGACCGGTGGCGGCACCGGCGGCCTGCTCGATGGTGTGGTCGGCAACGACGGCCTCGTCGGCAGCCTCCTGGGCCAGGACGGCCTGGTGGGCAGCCTGCTCGGCGGCTTGTCGGGTGGCAGCAGCCCGGTGGCAAACATCCTGGAGCCCGTCACCAGCGTGGTGAGCGGCGTGACCGATGCTGCTCCGGTGGCATCGAACCCGACGAGCGCGGTTTCCGACCTGCTCGCCCCGGTGACCGACATCCTGGCCGGTTCGGGGGCCGCTTCCCCGGCCGGCGACCTGGTGGGCAGCGTCACGCACGCGGTCACTCCGCTGGTGACCGACGTCGTGACCCCGATCACCAGCCTGGTCGATCACAGCCCGACCGGCACCGCCTTGTCGCCCGTGACGAACGTGCTGCACGGCCTGCTGGGCTGAACGGCAACAAGAACGCAGAAGGAGCAGTGGGGGAGCGCAGCACCAGGGACAGGCCGCCACCGGCCTGTCCCCCGAAAGGATCGATATGAAGAAGAATTTCCAGACACTGGCCATCGTCGCCCTCGGCGCAGTCCTCGTGGGCTGCGCGGCCCCGAAGACGGGCCGCGACGACGCGACCTACTACTACTCGAACAAGGGCGCGGCCGCCCCGGTGGCGAAGGTGGAGCCGCCCCCTCCGCCGCCGGTGCAGAACGGACCGGCCGGCGTGGCGAAGATCGTCTATTTCGACTTCGACAGGTACAACATCCGGCCCGGCGACCGCAACGTCGTCGAGGCACATGCGGGCTTCATGCGCAACCGGCCGGCGAGCCGGATCGTGATCGAAGGCCACACCGACCAGCGCGGCGGGCGCGAATACAACCTCGCGCTCGGACAGCGCCGCGCCGACTCCGTGCAGCGCACGCTCACGCAACTGGGCGTGCCCGCCGAGCGCATCGAGGCCATCAGCTGGGGCGTGGAGAAACCCGCGTCCACCGAAACCACCGAGGAGGGCTATCAGCTCAATCGCCGAGCCGAATTCAGCTACCGCTGAAGCCGGATCACCGCGATGACTTCGACGGCAGTTCCCGGTCTGCGCACACGCCATCGAAGCGAGAGCAGATGACGGGCGCGGCCGGTCTCCCGCATTGGATCGGGGCCGAATGATGTCCTTCACAGACCAGCTCCACGCCTGCCACGAACGCCTGGCTTCGCTGTGCGCGGCGCTGCCGGCCCCCTATCCGGCGTTCACGCTGTTCTTCTCCGTGAGCGATGGCGCGCAGCGCGCACACGTCGTGCACGCGCGGGCCACCGAATTCGAAACCGCCTGGCGCGAAGGCGCCGGGCGCGTCGAGCGCTGGGTGCGCGAGCGCGGCGTCGTGTCGCCGTGGCTGCGCATCGACTGGGTCGAGGGCGCGAGCCCGATGGAGTGGGTGCAGTTCAAGACGCAGCTCACCGCCGTCAAGCGCAACTACTTCCGCCTCGGCCTGGCCTTCGACCAGGACTTCGCGCTCGCCTTCACCGAGCAGGAGCTCAATGCCAACGCCATGCTGTGCGGCGACTCGACCATTGCGCATTCGGTGGTGAACCCGCGCAACTTCGAGGTCTACGGCCAGGAGCGCTTCCAGTGTTCGCCGCCGCTGGACAGCATGCCCTCGGAGCAGCCGGTCTACCTGCTGGCGACGGTGGGTGTGTTCTGCCAGCCCGATGGCGTGGTGCACAAGCTCGTGGGTACGGGGCTCGATGCGGGCCGCCGGCAGCTGCCGGCGCTGAACCCGCAGTCGGTGCTCGACCTCGTGCGCAGCGGCTCTTCGTATCTCGCGCGCCAGGTGCAGAGCGACGGCCTCTTCGTGTACGGCTATTTCCCATGCTTCGATCGCCGCATCCCGACCTACGACGCGGCGCGCCATGCGAGCGCGCTCCACGCCATGCTCGAGGCGTGGGAGCTCACGCGCGACGAAACGCTGCGCGCGGCCATCGACCGCTCGCTCGACCATCTCACGGCCTCGCTGATCCGCGACTACACGCTGGCGGATGGGCGCGCGGTGGCGTTCCTGGTCGACACCGGCGGCGAGATCAAGCTCGGCGGCAATGCGGCCTGCGTGCTCGCGCTGGTGAAATACTGCGAGCTGATGGACACGCGCCACTGGCTGCCGCTGCTGGAAAAGCTCGCGCTCGGCATCGTGTCGCTGCAAGATGCGGCCACCGGCCGCTTCAACCACGTGCTGCACGCGGCCGACCTCACGCTCAAACAGGCCTCGCGCATCGTCTGCTACGACGGCGAGGCGGCCTACGGCCTCATGCGCCTGTACGGCCTCACACGCGAGCCGCAATGGCTGGCCGCGGTCGAGAAGGCCTTCGACCATTTCATTGCCAGCCAGCATTGGCAGGTGCATGACCACTGGCTCAGCCGCTGCGTCCACGAACTCACGCACTGGAGCCCGCAGGAGAAGTACTTCCGCTTCGGCCTGCAGAACGTGGCGGGGTATCTCGACTTCGTGCTCGACCGGAAGACCACCTTCCCGACGCTGCTCGAGCTCATGCTGGCCGCGCAGCAGATGCTCCAGCGGCTCGAAGGCATGCCCGCGATGCGGCACCTGCTCGACGAGCTCGACACCGAGAAGTTCTATCGCGCGCTCGACTACCGCGCGCACTACCTGCTCAATGGCTTCTTCTGGCCCGAGATGGCGATGTACCTTCGCCGTCCGTCGAGCATCGTCGGCTCGTTCTTCATCCGCCATCACTCGTTTCGCGTGCGCATCGACGACGTGGAGCGTTACCTGTCGGGCTTCGCCGCCTACCACCGCTACCTGGTGGAGCGGCGCACCTTGCCCGGTACGGGCGGCACGAGCGGCGGCGGGAGTGCCGGCGTGCGCGACGACGGCGCCGCCTGGACCGCGAGCGAGATGGCGCACGTCACCGGCGGCGAATGGGTCGTCAAGCCCGAGGACGGCTGGCGCGCCACCGGCGTGGCGCAGCGCTCGTTCATGCGCAAGGGCCGCGTGGTGTTCGACCACCAGGCGCGGCCGTCGAAGACGCCGCTGGCCGCCGTCACGCTCAAGGGCGTGCTGCAGCCGGCCGCCGCCGTGCTGTGCACCGACCCCAAGCCGCACCTCGACAAGCGCGTGCCCGTGCTCAAGGTGCCGAACGTGCTGCAGGCCGTGCTGGAGCTGGGCGACCATGCGCGCGCCGAGTTCACCGGCCGCGTGTGCGGCGTGCTCGGAAGCGGCGCGGCGAACGGCGTCGCCAGTGGCACCGTGGCCGCCATGCTGGCCGGCGCGCTCACCGTGTGGGGCGAGGTCGGCCAGCCCGAGGGCAACGTCAGCCTGCCATCGGGCATCGCCTGGAACATGACCTGCATGCCACGGCACGCCGCCTACTGGGTGCTGGAGGTGGGTACCTCGCACATGCCGGCCTCGGCGCAGCTGGTGCGGCCTTCGCTGCTGGTGGTGACGGGGCTCTCGGCTGCGTCGCAGAAGCACCGCGGCCCGACCGAAGCCGCCGCGCGGCTCGACAGCCGGATCCTGCAGGCCATGGCGCCGGGCGGCAGCGTGGTGCTCAACCGCGACATGCCCGAGTTCGCGACCTTCGCCGAAGCGGCAACGGCGCGGCAGCTGCAGATCGTCACCTGCGGCGAGCACAAGGACGCCGACGTGCGCCTGCTCGCCTTCGACCATGGCGAGGTGCAGGCGCTGGTGGCGGGCGAGCCCTTCCAGCTGCGGCTCAATGCACCGGGGCGCCACATGGGCGCAAGCGCCATCGCCGCGCTTGCGGCCCTGCAGGCCATGCGCCTGCCGCTGGCCGCGGCGGTCGAGCCCTTCGCGCATTTCGAGCCGCCGGGCGGCCGCGGTGCGCTGCACACCATTCACATCGGCGGCGGCAGCTTCAAGCTGATCGACGAGACCTACGACGCCAACCCGAGCTCCATGCGCGCGGCACTCGAGATGCTGTCGCAGGCCCCCTGCGAGCCGGCGCGGCGCGTGGCGATCCTCGGCGACATGCAGGAGCTCGGCCCCGCCGCGCAACGCCATCACCTCGACCTCGAGGCCGAGCTGCTGGCCTCGCAGCCCGACCGCGTGCTGCTGTGCGGCCCGCTGATGCGGGCACTGCACGCGCGCATTCGTACAAAGGTTCGCTCGCACTGGTTCGTCGATGTGTCCGACCTGTCGACCGCGCTCGGCGGGCTGCTGCAGCCCGGCGACTGGGTGCTGGCGAAGAGTTCCGCAGGCGTAGGCCTGTCCCGGTTGGCCCGGGTTTTGAAAGCACTGCCATGAGCACGAGATGGGATGTACTTCCGCAATCGCCCTTCGACCATGAGGCGCCGCCGCGGCGGCGGCCGCCGATGCGCCGTTGGTGGCTGGGCTGGGCGCAGCTGCTGTGCGCCTGGGTGCTCTGCATGCTGCTGTGCGCCAACATCGCACTGGTGCTGGCCGGAGCGTGAATTTTTGCCTTGTAACAGTGAGGTAACAGTTGATAATGGCTCAGGCGTCATTGCACGACGGATCGGCTTTTTCCCATGATCAAGTTTCTCTTGCCCAGCCAGCTGGTTGCCGAAACGCCGGACGAGCCGGGTGCCAGTCCTTATGCCGGGGCACTGAACGCCGCGTTCCGCGCGGCCTACCCGCTCGTGAAGAGCGCGGCATGGCGTTCGCTTCCCATCAGCCTGTTCGGGCTGCTGCCCTCCATCTTCCTGCTGCAGGTGTATGACCGCGTGCTGTCGCGCAGCGGCTTCTCGACGCTCGCTGCGCTGGTGAGCGGCATCCTGTTCTTCCTGTGCATCGAGTTCTGGCTGCGCACACGCCGTTCGCGCCTGTTGCGCAACGCGGGCGCCATCATCGACCACGGCGTTTCCGGTGCCCTGCTGCAATCGATGCTGGCCCGGCCGCTGCGCGCGCTCGAGGCACGTCCCGCCTCGGTGTGGCAGCAATACTTTCGCGACGTGGGCTCGGTGCGCGGCACCGTCACCGGCGGCCTCGCGCAATCGATCTTCGACCTGCCGATGGCGATCTTCGCGCTCGCCGTGATCGGCATCGTCGCCTTGCCGGTGCTGCCCGTGGTGGCGGCGTTTCTCGCCATCATGTCGTTCCTGGCCTGGTGGTGGGCCGACGAGGTCCGCGCCGGCCGCGTGGAAGAAGTGCAGCGCGGCCGCGGCCTCGACCGCATGACCGCCGAGATCTGCCATGCGCGCGAAACGCTGAAGACGCAGGCCAACGACGGCCCCATCAGCGACATGTGGCGCCAGACCTACAACGCCTGGCTCACCGAGAGCTTCAGCAAGAACGGCCAGATCGAGACCGCGCGCGACGGCACCACCGTGCTGCTCACGGTGTTCTCGGTCATCGTGGTGACCGTGGGCGCCGTCTCGGTGATGGAGCAGTGGATGACGGTGGGCGGCCTCGTCGCCTCGAACATGCTGGCGCTCAAGGCGCTGCAGCCGGTGGCCGGGCTGGTGTCGAACTGGCGTTCGCTGGCCACCGCCAAGGAAGCCGCCAAGCGGCTCGAGAGCGTGCTGTGCGAACCGGTCGAGAAACCGCCCACGGGCATGACCCTGCCGCAGCCGCTCGGCCGCATCACCCTGAAGGACGTGAGCTTCAGCTTCACCGACACCGCGCAGCAGCCGGTGCTGGAAAACGTCGACCTCGACATCGGCCCGGGCGGGCTGCACGTGATCGTCGGGCGCAACGGCGCGGGCAAGTCGACCATGGTGAAGCTGCTGTCGGGCCTGTACACGCCCACGCGCGGCATCGTCAGCATCGGCGAGTACGACCTCTCGCAGTTCGGCCGCGAAGAGCTGTCGCGCTGGATCAGCTACCTCTCGCAGGAGGTCTACTGGTTCGGCGGCTCGCTGATCGACGTGATGCGCCGCACGGCGCCCGGCCAGAGCGACGAGCAGATCGTCGCGGCCTGCAAGCTCTCGGGCGCGCACGACTTCATCTCGCGGCTGCCTGACGGCTACCGCACCATGATCGGCGAAGGCGGCACCGGCGTGTCGGTGGGCGAGCGGCGCAAGCTCGCGCTGGCCATGAGCTTCCTGCGCAAACCTTCGGTGCTGGTGCTCGACGAGCCCAGCAACGACCTCGACTTTCAGAGCGAGCGCAACCTGCTCGCCACGCTGCTCGCGGTGGCCAAGGTGCGCACCGTGGTGGTGGTCACGCATTCGCTGCGCATCGTCTCCGCCGCCAACGTGGTCTATCACGTCACGGGGCAGGGCAACGTGGAGCAGGGCGCGGCGGCGGTGATGGTGCCGAAGCTGTTCGGCGTGAAGAAGCCGCTGGTGGCGCTGGGCGATGCGGAAGACGGCGCGGGCGCCGCTGCCTCTCGTTCGATGGCGTGACGAAGAACGAACGAAGAGCGAATGACGAGTGATCGGGGACGCGACTTGAAATCAGATTTGCCGCAGATTCTTCAGGACGAGAACGACAGGCGCGCGGCCCAGGCCTCGCCGCAGGGGCGGCGGCGGCAATGGATCATCGGCGGCGCAATCGGCGTGCTGGCGCTGGTCGGCCTCGGTTTTCCGATGGAAACCGTGGTTGTCGCACCCGGTCGCGTGATCCCCTCGGACCGCGTCAAGTCGATCCAGCATCTGGAAGGCGGCATCGTCAGCAACGTGCTGGTGAAGGAAGGCGAGAAGGTCAAGCAGGGCCAGTCGCTGGTCGAGATCGATCTTGGCGGCAGCGGCCTCAACTTCGAGGAGCTCTCGGCCCGCTACGCGGCCACGCAGGCCACGCGCGTGCGGCTCATGGCCGAGAGCCGCGGCCAGCCGCTCAAGCGTGAATCCTTCGCCGCCGACATCGACGAAAGCGTGTTCGAAGGCGAGACCGGCGCCTACCAGGCGCGCGCGCTCGAACAGCGCGGTGTCATGGCCGGCGCCGTGTCGGGCCTGGAGCAGGCGCGCAGCAAGCAGCTGGAGCAGCAGGCCAAGGTCAAGGGCCTGAGCGACCGGCTGGCGCTGATGCAGAAGGAGCTCGAAATCTCCGAGCAGCTGTTCAGCGAGAAACTGGTCGGCCAGGTCGAGGTGCTGGAGAAGCGCCGGCAGGCCGAAGGCGTGCGCAGCGAACTCGCCGTGGCGCGCCAGGGCGTGATCTCCGCCAACGCGTCCATCACCGAGGCACAGGCCAAGATGGCCGAGGCCGAAGGGCGCTTTCGCCGGCGCGCGTCGGACGAACTGGCCACGGTGGAGCGACAGTTCGCGAGCCTGAGCGAAGACCTGGCGCGCGCGCGCACCCAGCGCTCGCGCACCGTGGTGAAGGCACCGTCGGACGGCATCGTCAAGGGCCTGCGCAACTCCAGCCCCGGCTGGGTCGTGAAGCCCGGCGAATCCATCCTCGAGGTGGTGCCCGACGAGGACGAGATCATGGTCGAGGCGCGGCTCAACCCCAACGACCGCGGCTTCATCGAAGTGGGCCAGCCGGCGCGCGTGAAGATCACCGCCTACGACTACCTGCGCTACGGTGCCGTCGACGGCAAGGTCAAGCTGGTGGCGGCCGACGCCGACCGCGACCCCGCCATCGCCAGCGGCGCGCCGTACTACCGGCTGCTCATCAGCATGTCGCAGTCCCATGTGGGCCGCGACGAGAACCGCATCACGTCCGGCATGGAGTCCGAAGTGGACTTGCGTGTGGGCACCGATCCGTTCATCTGGTACATCCTGCGACCTGTGCTCAAGCTGCGGCGCGAAGCCTTCCGCGAACCATGAAGTACCGCCAACCGGCCGACCGACGCCGCATGGGCGCCGGCGTTGTCTGCGCAGCGCTGTGCGCGAGCTTCGTCCTGCCGCCCGTCGCCTTCGCGCAGGAGCAGCAGGAGGCGGGTGCCCGGCTGTTGCTCGCGCGCCGGCTGTCCCCGCCCTCGCTCGGCGCCGCGAGCTACACCCAGCAGGTCAAGCAGGCCCTGGTCGCGCTGTCGCAGGACTACCCCGAAGTGCAGACCGCGCAGGCCGCGGCCAACACCAGCAGCTACGGCGTGGACGCGGCCAGGCAGGCGCGCTACCCGCGCTTCAAGTTCGGCACCTCGTCCGGCAACTACAACAGCGGCGCGGCCAATGCCAAGACGCAGAGCTACACCGTGCTCACCGCCGAGGCGCGCGTGAGCCTCCTCGACGGCGGCGCAATGAGCGCGGCGCAGCGCGCCGCCGAAGCGGCCAACCAGGCAGACGACGAGGCCGTCGTCACCACCTCGCAGAAGGTGGTGCTGGATGCGCTCACCGCCTACCTGCAGGTGCAGCGCTTCGACCTGAAGAAGCAGATCGCGCACAAGGCCACCGAGGTGGTGGCCGAAATCTCCAAGGCCGAAGCCCGCCGCGTGGCATTGGGCGTAAGCGGCGACAACGACCTCAACATGGCGGCCTCGCGGCGCGCGCTGGTGGCCGCGCGCGAGTCCGACTTCGAGGCGCAGCGCGACGAGGCCCTTGCCAAGTTCCGCAACTACTTCAAGTTCTCGCCCAATGCCGAGTCGCTGCCCGTGCTCGCGGCGCCGGCGCAGTGGCGCATCTCCTCGCAGGAAGAGGCGCTGCGCCGCGCCGAGTCGCGCAGCACCGAGATCGCCGAGGCGCAGGGCCGCATCGACCGCGCCAAGGCGCTGGCCGACCAGCAGGACGCGAGCCTCTACCCCTCGCTCGACGCCGTGCTCGTGAAAAGCAAGGACCCGCGCGGCGTCTCGCCGCAGGACCCGACGCGCGCCGCCTTCGAACTCAACTGGAACTTCGGCAACGGCTTCGACCGGCAGCTGCGCCTGAAGTCGGCGCTGGCCGAAGTCGCCAACCAGGAAGCCAAGCTCGAAAGCGTGAAGCTCAACCTGTTCGAGCTCACATCGGCATCGTGGGCGCGCACCGTGTCGGGCCGCGAGCGCGAGCGCCAGCTGATGGAAGCCGTGAGCACGGCCGGCCAGGCCTTCCGCGGCCGCCGCCGCCTCATGGAGTTCGGCCGCGAGACCCTGCCCAAGGTGCTCGACGCGCAGCTCGACTACTACACCCTGCTGTTCGACTACATCGATGGCGTGTTCGACCTGCGCATCTCCGAGCTGCGCCTGGCGCGCACCACCGGCGAACTGCGCATCGACCCGGCCGGCCCCAACGGCTGGATCGACCGCCTCTTCGGCGCGCCGAGGCGGCAGGTGCTGACGGAAGACGGCCTGCTGGGTGCGCTGTGCATCTCGAGCAACACGACTTGCGCGGCCGAGCCCACGGTCGACCGCTCGCCCGGCACGTCGTTCGCAAACCCACCGCTGCGCAGGACCACAAGGCTCGGCACCAACTGATCCGCGAGGCAAGCGAAGCGAAGCCCCTTCGTGAAACACCGAGGAACCGGCTTTGCCGGGCCTCAGGTGTTGCCCCCGGCAGGGGGAAGGAGAAGCGACACGAAGTGCGCGAAGCCTGGGGGCGAGCCTATCCAGTTTCGGGGATGCCTGGCTCGCCGTCCAGAATCTGGTACTTGCGCATCTTCTCCCACAGCACCTTGCGGCTGATGCCCAGATGCTGCGCGGTGTCCTGGCGTTTCCAGTCGTTGATCTCCAGCGCCGCGATGATGCGGTTGCGCTCGCTGCTGTTCCAGCCCTTGCGGTCGCTGCTGCCATCGAGCGAGCCGTTGCCGTTGCCCATGCCGTTGCGCTCGCTCGGGGTCGCCGGTGCCGGCGTGCCGCGCGTGAGCGCAATCGCGCGCTGGATCAGGTTCTGGTCCCAGCCGTGCAGCTGCCGCGCGATCACGCCCACGCGCTCCGCGAGGTTGCGCAGCTGCCGCACGTTGCCTGGAAAGTAGGTCTCGGCCACCGCATCGCTGAGCCAATGCGGCGTTTCGCCGAGCGCTTCGAGCTCGTCGCCGAGCACGTTGCCCAGCAGCGCCTTGAAGATCGCGATCTTGTCGACCTCGCCGCGCTCCTCGAGGCTGGGCACGTGCAACTCGATCACCGCGAGCCGGTAGAACAGGTCGGCGCGAAACTCGCCGCTCGCCACCATCTCGCGCAGGTTGCGGTTGGTGGCCGCCACCAGCCGGAAGTCGACCCGCACCGGTGCCGTCGCGCCCAGGCGCGTGACCGCGCTGTCTTCCAGCACGCGCAGCAGCTTCACCTGCTGGTAGCGCGGCAGGTCGCCGATCTCGTCGAGAAACAGCGTGCCGCCCGTGGCCTGCTCGAAGTAGCCGCGGTGGGCGTGGACCGCGCCCGTGAACGAGCCCTTGGTGTGGCCGAAGAACAGCGACTCGAAAAGCCCGTCGGGAATCGCGCCGCAGTTCACCGCCACGAACGCGCCCTTGCTGTAGTGCTGATGCCCGAGGTGCAGTTGCTGCGCGATGCGCTCCTTGCCCACACCCGTTTCGCCGCGCACCAGCACGCTGTGGTTGCAGTCGGCAAAGGCGCCCACCTCGGCCAGCAGCGCCTTCATCGCCTCCGAGTGCGCAACAAGAACGTCGGGCGCCTGCGGCGCCACTTCGCGCGCGCGCAGCTGCCGCACCAGCTTCGCGACCATCGTGCGCAGCTCGGCGCAGGTGAAGTCGTAGGGCAGCACGTGCAGGTACTCGGGCGGATAGGTGCGCGAGTCGCGCTCGCGTGACCCCGCCGCGACCCAGATCACCGGCATGCCCTGCAGCAGCTCGGTCGCATGCGCCAGCCCGCCGCTGTCGATGACGGTGACGCTGATGATCGCCACCGACGGTCGCAGCGCCGTGCCGCGGTCCTGCGGCGGAGGCGGCATGCCGTCGGCCCTGACAACCTCCACGTCGAAGCTCGCCATGCACCGCGCGATGCGGTCGAGGATGTCGGCTTTGCCTTCCCAGACAAAGAGGTCGAGTTCGTCGAAGTTGGGGGAACTCATGAGAACAATGGCCTGAAGCGTGGCTGTGTGTTTCTGGGGTGGGTCACGTTAATACACCAGCTCCGCACCGGCTCTGCACGTCAGCCGAGCCCCGACCTCTGCATTGGCGAGATCGATTCCTAAGCTCTTTAATAGGAACTCAACGAGCGGATTGATGATTGACGCCAAGAGCGGTGCAATCAGAGTCTTGAGCAGGCTGAAAACTGCCGTTGCCGCCGCGTCTGTCGTCTGCAGGATGGCACCCAAGATACCTGTGGAAGCACTGGGCTCGTACAGGTTGAGCTGTAGGCCATTGATGGTGTCTGTCAGCAGGCCAGCTACGTTGCCGGTGGCCGACGTCGATAGATAGGTCTGCGGAGGCGCTGCGGTGTCGTTGAGTTCCTTCAGAAGCCCCGGTGCACTGGAGTGGAAAGGCAAAGTTGCTGCGCCGCCACTGATGGGGGGTGGATTGAAAGAGAGACCGACACCCCCACCTCCGAACGCCGTCCTCTTTGCGTTGGATATTTTATTCGTCCACGTGCCGTCGGCCTGAAGATATTCTTGAATGCCACCGATGCACAAACTACCAAGGACGGCCGTGCATGTCTTTCTGGATTGCACGGTGCCGATATCCACCAATGCGATGGGATCCACGGTAGGAGGGGTTGTCAACGACGAAAAAACCTTTGCCTTCGCATCGGCTGAACTGCTTCCCATCTTGCCGATGCGCAGTGTTGCAATGTTCGATTTCGATGCGGCCCACAGCTTCTTGTCTGCATTGTTTGTGCAATCGAAATCGGTGACATAGGCTGCTGCTGGAGCAACATCGATGTTGACGTCGATGCGGATGGGCAATGGCAGCGCCGTGACATCTGAGATAACAGACTTCGGTGTTGTGTGGCAACCGAGTGAAATGACAGGGCAGTCACCGGGAGGCGTGAGGTCGATGACGGTCGTAAGAATTGAGATCAAGGCGGAACTCAGCGTTGTCAACGCGTTGGATAAGCCACTGATCAAGCCTGTAAGGAGCTGACCGGATGCGCCAAGATTGATGGAAATCAGGGTTCGAATTTGTGCTGTTCGAACATAGATTTTGTCTGGACCCAGCGGAGAGGCCTTCGCTAACTCGGGATTGCCGATGCTGGAAAACTGTGGTGGCTCAATCACTTTGACATTGGCCTCAACTCCCACGACTGGAAGATTGACGCTTGCGAAAGCGGCAGAGGGGCCTGTAATCTGGCTGCTGGCGAGCTGAATGAACCCTTGGGCCAACTGCGCGGCTTGCAAGGAAATGTCGAGGGCGCTGCTGGGAGTGCCAGTCCCAACGCCAAGAATGTCCGACACCTTGACTGTTGGAAGGTCAAGAGCGGCTGCCAGCACGGAAAGCTTCTTGAATTCCGAGAGTTGCGCGCCGGCAAGCCCACCGTTCTTTTCCAATACCGTTGCCATTGCGGACAGTAGTTCTGAAACCGTGGCTTGGGCTGCAAGCAGGTTGTCGTAGTCGCCGACTTTTAGGCCGATGTTGATCGCGAGTGCATCAAGAAAGCTCAGCAAGTTGATCTGGGAACTGACTAGCCCCTGCCATCCTACGAGACCGAGCTGCACGTTTCCACCCAATAGGCCGCCTACAAGCGAGTCAAGGACTGCAGATTTCTGCGTGTCGACGCTCAGTAGCGTGCTGTTGATACTCAACGCGGCCTTTGGGAGTGATCTTGCAGCAATGGCTTGAACCGAGATCGTTCTGCTGGCGGTAAAGAAACTGAAAAGCGGGGCTGGCGTCCTGGAAAGAATGACTTTGATGGCGTTTTTTTCCACTGCAGCCGCGTTGAAATGATCGATGCTGGTGTTGTCTGCCGAACTCCAACCGCCGCAGGTGATGTCTGCATCGAATAGCTGGAAGCCGATGGGCATGTTTCTGTTCGGCTCGTCGTTCGCGTTGGATTTCGCAGCGCTAGTCGCTGCACTACAGTTGTTTGAGTAGAGGTTCTGAGCGCCGGCCAACGCTGCAAGATCGGCAGCCTTTTGAAAATCTCTCTTCAGATAGAAGAGATATCCAAGTTCCGATCCAATAAAAAGGATTCCGGCCAGGAAGAAGAAAATTGCAACATGAATCACTATTGAGCCACGCTGCAACTGAGCATTCTTGTATGCCGTGGGGCGCTTCATTCTGAAAGGTCTCACAGAGAAAATTTGGCGGAGCCAAAAATGGTTCGAGGCATCCAGGCGTCGGGAAGGGCGATGATGGGGTTGTCTCCGTAAGGATAGGAAACCGTCACCAGCCCCGAAGCCCCCACATTTACGATGACCTTCGGGTTCAACTTAAACCAAGCTTGACGCTGAGCTGTTGTGTCCCCTGCATCGATCGGCGCGATCAGAGAACTCGCCATTGATGCGTAGACCACGTTCTTGATCTGCGCGATGTTCGTGGGCTGTGTTGAATCATTTACGCCCGAGATCGCGCGTGCGCCATCCTCGGCGGCGCGAGAAACAACTTGCTGTGCGTAGAGCACTGCCCCAAAGGAGACGACGCCGTACAAAAGCAGCAGGACCGTCGTCAGCACCAACGCGAGCTCCACGGCCGCGACTCCACGTTGTGCGACGAGCCTCGGGGTTGAGATTTTCTTCATATCTGATTCGCAGCAGCCGGATCGCTCATCAACATGCTTGCTCGCCCTTGCAACTTGCTCGGCAGCAAGAAGCCGAAACCGGGCAGCGGAGGTGCGAGAGGCCACGCCCCATAGTCGTAGCTGACCGTCACGATCATTTGGCATCGCTGATCGAGCGTCGAACCACAGGCAGGCGTCGAACTGCTTGCGCAGGTGTCATCCGTGTTTGGGAGGCAGGCTTTGGCCTCGACCGTCGCGTTGGGCAACCAATCGACGCGTTCCTGAGCGATGGTCTGCGCTGCAAGTTTGCGGCAGGCCAGTTGGCTGCTGCACCCAGACGCACTGATCGTCTGATAGCGCAATGCCGCTCTCGCCCCTTCTTCTGCGGCGTTCTGCATGCCCAGTCGCACCGCAAAAAGGATGGCGTAGCTAATGATCGCGTAGGTCACAACAAACAGCACCGGGAAAACCATGGCGTACTCGAGCGCGTAGACGCCACGCTGCGTACGTGGGTTCGTCCGGGAGCGCGAGAGTCTCATGGTGTGCCGCGGTTCGAGGAGAGACGCCCGGGGGCTATTTGTTGCCGCCTGCGCTGCTGCCGGTCTTGACTGTCGAGTTCAGGCGCTCGGGAATCGGATACTCGAAGCTCTTCAGATAGCGTTCATAGCTTCGGCGTGCGACATCACCCGCAATGGGGCGCGCCGTGGGCGATGCGAAGCTGCCGTCTCGCTGCCTTGCGAGCAGGCTCGTCGCGGCATCGCCAACCTGCAGGGGCGGTGCTTCGTCGTACTCGGCCTCTTCCTGCGGTGCGGCTTTGGCCGTGTCGTCTTGTGCGGGCGCGTTCTGTGCAGAGGCGATGGCGGCGGCCAGTGAGAGAGAAAGGCCGACCATCGGCCCGGCGGCCCTCAGGCGGGAAAAAGGGTTCTTCATTCTGTGCCTCGTGAGATCGAACTGCGGGAAGTCATTGCGCCTGCATTGGCCTGCTGGCCGCCCATGCCGGGCCAGCGCGCCGCCTTGAGCTTGAGCGGCGCCGTGCTGTCGTCGTAGATCGATGTCCCCATGGTCGCCGCTCGGGGGAGCGGCTGCACGGCAGAGAGCGGCGCACTGCCCAGTTGCCGTGCACTCTCGCGAATCGCTTCGCGCGTCGCGGGCGACATGCGGTGGGCTTCCATCAACGCGTCGGCTTGCGCTCTTTGCTGCGTGACTTCGAGGTACAGCGCAAGGTTGGCTTGTGCCTGGGGGTTGTCGGAGCGCAGTTGCAGTGCCTGCATCAGCGGCAGGCGCGCCTGCGAGATGAGCCCTGCGCGGAGGCTGGCGTAACCCAGGTCGCTCAGGAGCACCGCATCGGTCGGATTGCGCCGTTGCGCTTCCTTCAGCAGCGCAACGGCTGTGGGATAGTCGCCGCGCCCGCCCGCCAGCAGTCCGAGGCCGTGGTAGCCGGCGCCCTCCAGCGGCGTGCCGATCAGGCGCTTGTAAGCTGCCTCGCTCCCTGCAGTCTCGCCCGTCTGGCGCAGCGCGTCGGCGCGCATGCGGCTCGAATCAGGAGAGGCACCCCAGCGCTGTTCGAGCGCATCGATGTGTGCAAGCGAAGCGAACCACAGGCCGTCCGTCTGCATCTGCTCGACGAGCTTCATGTACGTTGCGGCGGTGTCGATGTTCGCCGCGTTCTTTTGCGTCGCGGCAGCCTCTGCGGCCATCCGCTGTTGCGCATCGGCCGCAGCCGGATACAGGCCCTTGGGCCCGCCGCAGCCGGCCAGCATCATCAGGGACGCAAGCAGCGCGCAGGCGCACTTCGAGTCATGCAAGGCGATGTTCATTTGGACATGGCTCCCAGTGAACGGATGATGGCGATGAAGCCTGGGCCGGCGGTCACGATCACGAGCGCCGGCAGGAGCGTACTGACCATCACACCGGTCATCTTCACGGTGATCTTGCCGATGCGCGCTTTCATCTCCGACTTGCGGTGTTCGCGCAACCGGTCGCTGAATATGCGCAGGGGTTCCTGGACGGCGCCGCCGTGGCGATCGACCTGCACGAGCAGGGGAACCATGCCCGCGAGGTTGTCGTTCGCATGCAATGTGCCCAGGCGTGCCAGCGAATGCTCGCGTGTGCGGCCGCGGCTGTATTGGCTGTTGGCGAGATTCAGCTCGTAACCCAGCACCGGCATGACGTGCGAGAAGTCGTTGGCCATGATCTGCAGGCTCTGGTCGAGGCTCAAGCCCACACCCTGAAGAAGCCGCAGGAGATCGATGAAGAGCGGCAGCTCATGCGCCACGCGTTCGCGCCGTTTGGCGGCCAGTCGGCCGAGCAGCCACTTCGGAACCATGAAGCCGATGCCGATGGCCGACGCCGCGATGATGGTGAGCTTTCTCGTCGAGACCGCTCCGGGCCAGAACAGCAGCGCCAGCGTGGGCAACAGAATGGCCAGCGCGAGCCGTGTGACCAGAAAGACGAGCTGCGCCCGCGCCGAGGAAAATCCGCACTGGTCGATCAGCCGCCGGTCTTCGTCGGCCACCAGGGCCTTGCCGATCCGGGTGTTGAGCCAATGCAGCGGGAGGTCGGCACCGGCGCGCCTTGCGGCCTCGACTTCCGACAGGCCATCGACGACCGGCGAGACGACCGCATCGTCGCGATGGAGTGCGCGGCCGATGGCCTTGCCGCGCCGGGCGCGCCGCGCTTCGTTGACCATCAGGCCCGCCGCCGCGGTGCAAAGACCGAGCGCCAGCAGCGCGAGGCTCCATGCGGCGAGCTGCGTGGGAGTGAACGTCATGTCAACCTCGCCAGGCGATAGAGCAAAACGGTGCCAAGCAGCTGCAGGCCCACCGCGCCGAAAATCATCATCTGGCCGGTGGAGTCGTGCCACATCCGCAGGAAGTAGCCCGGGTTGGAAATGATGATGAAGCCGCCCACGCCCAATGGCAGGAGACCGAGGATCCACGCCGACAGCCGTGTTTCGGCCGACATTGCGACGAGTTCGTGTTGGGCCTGCTCCCGGTCGCGCATGAAGTTCGCAACGCGCTCCAGCAGCAGGTCCGCGCGCCCTCCGTAGCGCACGCCCAGCCCGAGGATGGATGCCAGGAGATACATCTCCTCGACGCGCACGCTGGCTGCCGTCTGGTGCAGCGCACGGTCGAGGTCCACACCGGCGCGCACCAGGTTGGCCGCGCGCTCGAGATAGTTTTGCAGCGGCGCCTGCGTGGATGAAATCGCCAGTTGAAACGCGGCCTGCGTGGAGTTGCCGATGGTGATGAGGCGCACCATCGAATCGATGAATGCGGGAAGCTGCCCGACCAGTTGGCGACGAAACTTCTGAAGGCGCAGCCACAGCCCGAACAGAGACAGGGCCAGTAGCACGACGAACGTCCCAGCGGCGCTGATCCAGCCGGCGAACAGGCCGGCCACCGCGCTAAGTGCCACGATCGCGAAAGCGCACAGCGCGATCGCCTGTACCGAAACGGCGCCTTCCAGCCAGGAGGGCAACAGCGCCTGCAGGCGTGCCTTGTGCGTCGGCTCCGGTGGCGGCTCGCCGCCAGCATTCATCCACGGGTCTGCCGCGATGCCGCTGCCAGGCGTGTCGATGAACGAGGTGCGCGGCGAAGCTGATAGCGAAGCTTCCACGGCGACAGCCACGGCCTTGGCCTCGAGTTGCTGTGCCAGGTGGCGGTAGGCGGCTCGCCGCTCCTGGCGCCCGCGCGCCCATTGCCAAAGCAGGATGCCTGCCGCCGCGAGCAGCAGCGCAAGGCACGCCATGCCCAGCAGGATTTCATCCACGGCGGTCCCCTTGCGCACGCGTCAGCATCTGACGGAAGCGGGTGATCTTGGGCGAGTGAGGCGCGATGCCGAGGGATATCCATCGGTCGCGTTCTTCGCCGTCGGGCGACACGATCGGGTCGTAGCGGTAAAGCTCCTGCATCGCCACGACGTTGTCGTTGACGCCTGTGATCTCGCTCAGCGAGACGATGCGCCGCTGGCCGCCCGACATGCGCCCGATCTGCACGATGAAATCGATGGCATTGGCAATCTGGCGGCGCAAGCTCACTTCGCTGCCCTGGTAGCCCGCAAAGCCCGCGAGCATCTCGAGACGGTAGAGGCATTCGCGCGGGGAACTGGCGTGGATGGTGCCCATCGAGCCTTCGTGGCCGGTGTTCATTGCCTGCAGCATCTCGATCACCTCGGCGCCCCGGACTTCGCCGACGATGATGCGATCCGGCCGCATGCGCAGGCTGTTGCGCAGCAGGTCGCGGATCGAAACCACGCCTGTGCCGTCGAAGCCGCCGGGGCGGCTTTCGAGGCGCACCACATGAGTGTGGCCGAGCGAGAGTTCCGCCGTGTCTTCGATCGTGATCACCCGTTCGGCGGGCGGAATGAAGCTCGCGAGGGCGTTGAGCAGCGAGGTCTTGCCGGAGCTCGTGCCGCCGCTGACGAGAATGTTGCAGCGCGCGCGCACGGCGATCTCGAGCAACTGGGCCATGCCTGCGTCGAAGGTACCGAGCTTGACCAGGTCTGCCGGTGTGAGCGGCTCCTTGCGGAATTTCCGGATCGATACAGAAAGCCCGTCGATGGCCAGCGGTTCGATGATGACGTTGATGCGTCCCCCGTCGGGCAGCCGCGCATCGACCATCGGGTTGGCTTCGTCAAGCCGACGGCCCAGCGGTGCGAGGATGCGGCGCACGATGCGCATCACGTGCTCGGTGTCGGCGAAGCGCAGCGTCTCGCGTTCGAGCACGCCATTGCGCGATACGTAAACGTTCGTGTGCCCGTTGATGAGGATGTCTTCCACCGCGGGATCGTTGAGCAGGTCTTCCAGCGGCCCGAATCCCGCCAGTTCCTTGGTGAGCGAATCGGAGATGAGCTGCATCTCGCGGTCGTTGATCGGCACCCGCCGCAGCCGTACGAAGCTGTCGACTTCCAGCTCGACGAACTGCTGGATCGATGCGCGCGACCAGCGGCCGAATTCCGCGCCTAGCTCCTCGATGCGGCTGAGCAGATGGTCGTGCGTCCAGCTCTTGATGTCCTGGAACTGCTGCGAATTGATGAATGCCTGATCGTCGTCGGCAAATTCGATTTCGGTGGACATTGGCTCAACTTTCGTTTGAACTCTTCCAGAGCCCGGTGATTTGCGACATCAGTGCAACCCAGCGCTGATCTTTGGCCGGCGGTCGGCCCGACACGGACATGTACTGCTGATGGAGGCTTCGAGCGAGGCCTGTGACAGCTTGCGAATAGGGATCGCTGCGCGCGGTGCGTACCAGCATTTCCCCGCGGCTTGCCGCGGCCAGCAGCGCAGCGCTGCGCGCAGGCAGCACGTGCAGCAGCGGCAATTCGAGACGTTCGGCAATGTCCTTCGCCGACAGGCCGACATGACTGTCGAACTTGTTCACGACCAGGGAAAGATGCTCGGTCTCGATGCCTCGCGCGCGGAGCTCTTTCAGCAGGTTGGCAGTGGAGACGATGGCGCCGATGCTCTGGTCGCACACGACCCAGGTCTGCTGTGCTTCGTGCAGGGTTTGAGCGATGAAGTCGATGGTCGAGAAGCCGCCGAGGTCTGCGATCTGAAAGTCGAAGAAGTCGGAGAGTCTCCTGATCAGCGCTACGGAATCGGCGTGCGAGATCTCGCGCACCTGCGACAGGCTCGCGGGCAGCGGCAGCACGGCGACGCCGCTGGTGTGGTGTGCAAGAGCCGTGTGCAGCAGCGTCTGGTCCAGGCGTCGCAGGTTGCGTACGCCGTCGACGAAGCTGAAGCCGCTCTGGGTGTCCAGGTAAAGCAGTCCGTCGCGCGCAGGAAGACCGAGATCGAGCAAGGCCACGCCGTGTCGCGTTGCGCGCGATTGCGGTCTCGCGGGCGCGTTGGACAACTGGGTGTGCAGCATCAGGGCCAGGCTGGTCGCAAGCGTGGTCACTCCCAACCCGGCACGCGCGCCAAGCAGCGCAAGGGTGCTGCCGCGGGTACCGCCTTGCAAGCTGCTGCGGCGCTCGAGCAGTGTTTTCAATGTGGTCACTGCCTCGGTCGGCGCCGCCGCGACGTCGACGAAATCGTCGACACCTGCGCGCAGTGCCGCAAGCATCGCGGCGGGCTCCGCGGACGTTCCCATGGCAAGCACTGGCAAGGCGGGCCAATCTCTCTTCAGGCGCTGGTGAAGCTGGCTCGCACCAGTCACCTGGTCGGATGAGAAGTCGATGAATATCGCGGCCGGGCCGAGCAGGGCGATGCGCTCGTCGATTGACTTCGCGTCCGGAGCAAGCACGACCACGGAGCCCACCCGCCCGAGCGCATCGGTCAACCACGTGATGTGGCTGCCGTTGCTCGATGCGAACAGGTAGGTTTCCGCGCCTGTTTCGGGAATGCCGTCGCGTGGTGCGTTCATGAGGTCAGCATTTCTGGCGTTCACACTGCTGTTTCTTCAACGCGAGAAACCGGGAAGCGCGGTGTTGGCTGCGCCGCCCAGGAAGATCGAGCGCCACACCGCGCCGTCGCGTTGTTCGGCGGTGCCCGGCAGGAACGGGGCGAGATCGGTGTTGCGTGCGATCGGCTTGACCAGATGCGGCGTCACCATGATCACCAGCTCCTTCTCGCTCATCTGGTACTTGTTCTGCCTGAAGAAGGAGCCGAGAATGGGGATGTCGCCGAGCAGCGGCACCTTGTCGACGTTGGACGACGTGGTGCGGCTCACCAGACCGCCGATGACGAAGCTCTCGCCATCGCCGAGTTCGACGGTCGTGTCCGCGCGGCGCGTCGTGATCGCGGGAACCGCGACGCCGTCGATGCTCAGAGCGTTGGTGTAGTCGAGGTCGCTCGCCTCCGGAGCGACCTTCAGGACGATGCGGTCGTTCGACAGGACCGTAGGGGTCACCGACAGGCCGATGCCGAAAGGCTTGTACTCGATGGTTGTTGCCCCAAGGCTTTGCGGTACTGGAATCGGCAACTCCCCACCAGCAAGGAAGCTCGCGCTCTGGCCCGACATGGCCACCAGCGTCGGCTCTGCAAGTACTCGCGCGAGGCCGTTGCCTTCGAGCAGGTTCAGCGTCAGCTTCATGCCGCGGCCCTTGTTGGCATTGCCAAAGCCCAAGGCAAGACCGAATGCATCCGCCAGAACGCCGCCCGGCGTGGTGTTGCTGAAGCTGAAGCCATGGCTGTTGGGGCCATAGGAGGAAAGGTTGAATCCCGCTTCCTTCAACACGCTCCGGCTGAACTCGACGACCTTGACTTCGACCTGGACGGTGTGGCTGCGGACGTTTACGACCGACCGGTCCTGCAGCGCAGTCTTTTCATCGGCGCTTGAAAGGGCGATATCCGTGGCCTGCTGGTGCGCGGGGAGACTGTCGGTGGAGCCGGTCAGCACCGCCGCGCGGCGACGGACTTCCACGGCATACGTGGTGGCTGCGGGGCTGCCCTTTTCCCAAACCATCAAGGTCGTGCGTCCTGCCGCCTTACCCGTCATGATGAGGCGCGCACCGGGCGATCCCGCGGCCTTGCGGGTCAGCGTGACGCCGACCACGGCCTCGTCGGCGATGGCCATGCGATCGATGCCCTTGTCGACCAGCAGTTCCTGCTGGGTTCCCGCCTGCATCACGAGCGCAATGGGCTGCCGCGCGGGAGGTGTCTTTGTCTCCGGGCCAGCTGCCTGCGAAGCGGGCGGCACGATACCGAGCGAGACCAGGCACAGCGCTACGAGCGCAAGGCGAAATGGAGGCCGCCGATTCCTTGTGAACTGGCAGGGCAAATGCGGCATGTGTCTTCTTTCTTGAACTTGGACGGTCATTGGCTTGGCCGATCAATAGCGCATGGTTTCGCTTCGCTCGCCGCGGATCACTTCAACTTCGTTGCCTCCCCGCGCGGTCGGTGGGCCGCTGCGGGAGATTGCGTTTCCAGCCGGCGCATTGCGTGCCACTGCGTTCGCGCGGCGGGTGTTGTCGGTCGTGCCGCCAGAAACGAAATCCACCGCGGTCAAGCCTGCTTGAGCCTTGTCCAGCCCTTCGAGCGGGGCTCGACGCGGCGCGCCGGGCTTGGCCGGCGCGGGTTGCAATGCGGTCGGAAGTTCTGCGAAGAGCTTGGGATCGGGCTCGGCCGAGTCAGTCGGATTGCGCAGCGCCAGCAACAGCCGCCCACTGGATTCGCCCACCGTCAGGCGATTGATTTCGTCGACCGCGACCGCCAGAACAGCGGTTCTCGCCGCTTCCGTGCGTTGCGCCTGCGGCTGTGCCGTTCCGGCCTTGCCGTCCGCCCCCTTGGGTGGCAAACCGTCGACGGAGGCACTGCCGAATGCCAGCACGCGCTTGCGTGCGAGCAGCAGCCGCGCCTGGCTCCGATCGACGTCCTTGTTGTCCGACTTGAACATCACGAAGACATCGACGAAGTCGCCTGGCTGGACCTTGTTTCCGACGCCCATGAGCTCGTCGGCCTTGACCGCCACCGCACGTTCGCCCTCCGCCACACGCAATGCGAGTCCTGAGACGAGCTGGCCTTGAAGCAGCGGAGTGCCTTCGCCGAGGTCCATCACCGGCACACGTCCGATGGCATCCGCCGTTTCCTGGAACGCGCCCGCGGGGTTGATGGGCAGGCGCTCGACGCGAATCGCGTCGGCGGAAATGGCTTGTCCTGCCGGCAAGGGCTTCGATGCGACCACCACCGCATACGTCATCACCACCGGCGCCTTTGCTGGCGCGGCTACCGGAGCGGTGGCTGCTCTTGCAGGGGGAGCCTGCCTGCTGAGCATCCATGCATAGCCACCGAGCGCAATGGCAAGCAGCACGAGAATGGCGGCGACTATCTTGGTGAGATGGATCATGGGCGGCATTTAGAAGAAGGAATGTGCGCAACCGGAAAATCGACGGCTGGCGGCTTCGCCGCCATGTGTGCGATCAACTCTGTCGCCCCCAGATCAGCCATACCGCGGTGGCCAGTGCCAGATAGGCTGCATAGGGAACAACACGAGGCCGGCGTCCGGACGGCGCCATGCCGTCGGCAGCAGAGCGTTGGTGCGCAAGCATCAACGCGAGCCGAGGAAGCACGGGCCAGCGCAGCAGCGCCAGCCAAAGAATGCCGTGGAGGGCGGCGAGCAGACTGCCGCCGATCCAGATGGGAAGGAGTGCCATGGGGCCAACCCATAGACCGAGAGCGCCAGCGAACTTCACGTCGCCCGCTCCCATGACGCCTGTGGCATAGAAAAGCAGGAGTGCGCCGAATCCCGCGGCAAAGCCAAGCAACGCTTCCGACCAGCCGATTCCCACGGGTTGAAACCCGAGGGCGAGTTGTACGAGCGCGGCGACGGCGCCTGACAAGACCAGCCAGTTGGAGACGGTGCGCCTGCGGAAGTCATGGACGGCGATCAAGGCCAGCCAGACAAGCAGGAGGGATTCCGGACGCAAATCGAAAGTCTCAGGTGGGAGTCGTCGATCCCGCCTTGGGCAGCTTGCCGCCGATGTAATTGAACATGTCGATCAGTGCCTTGCCGATGCCAGTTGTCTCGGAAAAGATGCCGATCAAGATAATTGCCATCAACCCCGCAATAATTCCATATTCAATTGCGGTAGCACCTTCTTCATCGCGCAGAAAACGAGCAATAGATCCAAGCATGATTTCCCTTTCCAGGAGTGTTAACAAAGACTTGCAGGTGAATGTTATACAGCGTAACTCTGTGTATCAACAAGGAAGTGGCTAGTACTTTTGTCTAACGGGTACTGAGCGAAAAAGATAAAGCAGGATGGCGGCCAGCCTTCTGCCGCCCGGAATCAGAAACGGCCTGCCCAACCGATTGACAGTTTGGAAACGAATATTTCCCTCTGTACGACACATGTCACCTCCCATAAAGATGGGATGTGTCGTTACGTCGCCGGGAACGCGCGAATGGGAAACGTTACGGGAACAAATGCGTTACGTGTTACGTAGCGCAGGCCCTCGGTGGGCCAGATGTAACACTAAAAAAAGGACAATCTCGTGAGCAAAAAGTCACGAGATCACGGGGTGGCCTCGCCGCCGGGAGGGCTTCAACCAGGCCTCAGCCCAGGATTTCTTCGTGAAATAGCTTCCAGTCGGTACCCTGGCGTAACCAGTACTGGCGCCGGGAGCGTCCACTCTTTTCGCCTTCGAACACCTCGCCGAAGGTAACAATCATGGTGTCGTCACCGTCCCGCCAGTGGAGGTAAGACATGTCCTTGAGCTGTACGCGCTTGCCCTGCGCGTATTTCACTTCGTCGTCGACAGCCGAAATTCCTTCGGTGGATTTCTTGCTGCTGCGCTGGAAATCGGGCAAATAGAATTTCTTCAATTGCGTTTCATTTCCATTGGCCCGCGCATCTTTCCAGCCATTGATTGCGCCGGTAATCGATTGCGACTCTTTTTCCGCCTGAGGCTGCGTTATCCATTGCAGGCTGCGCGCGGTCACCACCGGGGTGGCGCCGATCTGCACTTTCCGCAAAAGCTGTTTCAGGTCGGGATTGGCCATGACCACGCAGCCGTCGCTCGCCAGCGGCGCCCGCGCGAACTGCTGGGGTGGGGTGCCGTGCAGCCAGATGCCGCCGCCAGTCTTGCCGCGCCGCAGGTCGTATGGGTTGGGGTAGTTGATGGGCAGGGCGCCCGCGCCGTAGAAGTCCTTCAGCGACTTCGGGTCGAGGCTGCTGGTGATGTAGTACACACCCAGCGGAGTGCGCGCATCGCCTTCGGTGGCCTTGTCGGTGCCTGACTTGCCGACCGAGATGTAGTAGTCGGCCGTGAGCTTCAGGCCCTTGTCGGAGTTCTCGAACAGGTACAGCCGCGAGCGCGAGGCGTCGACGGCAATGGCATAGCGGCTGCGGGTGGAGAGCGCCAGGAACTGCGACGGCACGGTGTTGGCCGGCGGCCGCTCCCGCAGGGCCTGCAGGCGGCGCTTCGATTCCTCGTGCAGCTCGGCCATGGCCGGGCTGCCGCGCATCTTCGCGATGCTGGCGGTGTCGGGCAGCGCGTTCGACGGGGGCACCTGCGCCGCGAGCAGGTCGCCGTAGACGAGCTGCGCGAGCTGGAAGTTCGGATAGTCGCGCACCAGGTCGCGGGCCTTGGCCAGCGCGGGGCGGGCCTGGCCGCGGCCGAACATTTCGTAGACCGCGATCAGGCGTGCCTCTGCGTTGCCGGCTTCCTGGATGGGGGCCGCGTTGGAGGCGGGCTTTCGTGCGGGCCTTGCCGTGGTGCTAGCCGTTCGGGCTTCTGCTGCAACCGCGCCCTTCCTGCTTTTGGGCTGTGCCTTGGCCGAAGATCGGCCGGCGGAGCGGTTGCCTGCATGGCTGCCTGCCGTGGCCTTGGCCTTGGCGCTGCTGGCTGTCTTGGTGTTGTTCGACGCCAGTGCCGCACCGGGCGCTGCAAGCATCAGCGCGGAAGCGGTCATCAGGGCTGCGAGCAGCTGTCCGCTGCGCAGACGGAACGGGGGATTCTGAAGCCGGCCGTGCCGGACGATGTCTGCCACTAGCCGCCGACGCTTTCCTTGCGAATGTGCCAATGATTGCCGGAGCGCTGCATGTCCAGCGTCTTGCGGCTCGAGACGTTGAGGTTGTCCGCGCGATAGATCTGGCGGAACTTGGCGGTCGCGGTCTGTCCGTCGACCTTGATCGCGAGGTTCTCGATGTTCACGCTGATGCTTGTCTTGCCGACGATGCGGGCGCGGCGGTCTTCTTCCCAGCTCTTGCGGCTCTGGCCGCCCGCGGGCGCGAAGTCGGGGCCGTAGGCCGCGAGGTAGCGCTCCATGTCCTGGCTGGCCCAGGCCGAAGCCCAGGCACGCACGGCCGACTCGACTTCGGCATTGGACGCGGTACTGGCCGCAGGCGCCGGTGCGGGTGCTGGTGCCGGCGTCGCCTCGGGCGCCTTGGGCGCGGCGGCTACCGGTGCAGGAGCGGCCGCGACCTTGGCCGGCGGCGGGGCGGCAGGGGCTGGCGCGGGAGCGGGTGCCTTGGCCACGGGTGCCGGTGCTGGCGCCGCCGAAGCGACCACGGCCGTAGGCTTGCCACCCACCGGCGTCGGCGTGAAGAGCGTGCGGATCACCGCCAGCTTGGGCTGCACGGCGGTGTTGTTCTGGTCGAGCTGCAGCGCCTTGCTGTAGGCCTGGCTGGCCAGCCGCGCATACACGTCGCCGAGGTTTTCCTGGGCGGTGGCGTAGCTGGGATTGGTGCGGATCGCGCTTTCGAGCGCGCCGCGTGCCTTGTCGAACTGGTTCTGGCTCGCGTAGATCACCGCGAGGTTGTTGTACGGCTCGGGCAGTTCGGGCGCATCTTGCGTGAGCTGCGTGAAGGCGGCGATGGCCTCTGCGCGCTTGCCGGTGTCGAGCTGGATCACGCCCTTGAGGAAGCGCATCTGCGGGTCGCGCGGCTTGTCCTTGAGGAAGGCGTCGGCCTTTGTCATGGCCTCGTCGAGCTTGCCGGCCTGCATGAGCTTGTCGACTTCCTCGTGCTCGGGGGCGGCCAGTGCCGGCAGCACGGCGCCGCAGGTTGCCGCAGCCAGGAACAGGGCGCGAACGGCGGGAGAGAAGCTGAAACGGGCGCGTGGCCGGGGGCTCTTGGGCATTGCGGACAAGACCTCGTAGGGGTGGGGGATGCGGCAGGCATTGTAAGTGGGTGGTTAACCTTCAGACACAGTGATGACGGTCTTTCGACCTGGCCGCAACACCGGGCTCGCGCAGTACAGTGCGGCCGTGGACCGTCTCCAAAGCATTGAAACCTTCGTTCGCGTCGCGCAGACCCAGAGCTTCGCGGAAGCCGCTCGGCAACTGCGCGTGGCCAACTCGGTCGTCACCACGCGGGTCAAGCAGCTGGAAGAGTTCCTGGGTGCGCCGCTGTTCCACCGCAGTACGCGCGTGGTGCGGCTCAGCGACATGGGCCAGGCCTTTCTGCGCGACTGCACGGAGCTGGTCGTGCGTGCCGAGAGCATCGTCGACCAAATGCGCGAAGCGCGCGGCACGCCCTCGGGCACGCTGCGCGTGCATGCGCTGACGGGCATGGTGCTGGGCCGCTTTGCCTCGCTGCTGCGCGAGTTCCAGACGACCTATCCCGACATCCACCTCGAACTGATCGTGAGTGATGCGGTGGCCGACCCGGTGAAAGCCGGCGTCGACTGCGCGCTGCAGATTTTTCCCGCCGCCTCGCAGGAGCTGGTGTCGCGGCCGCTGTTTCCGGTGCGGCGGGTGCTTTGCGCCACGCCGGCTTACCTCGAGGCGCACGGCATGCCCGCCACACCGCGCGAACTGCATCGCCACAAGCTGGGCCTGTATTCGGGCTACCCCACGCGGGACCGGTGGACTTTTCACCACCAGGGCGAGCAGACCACCATCTACCTGTCCGCCGCGCTGCTGACCAACAGCGTGCATCTGCTGCGCGAATACGCACTGGAGCATGCGGGCATCGTCTGCCTGCCGACGCTGGTGGCGGGCGATGCCATTGCGCGCGGCGAGCTGTGCGTGGTGCTGGCCGAGCACCAGCTGTCGTCCTTTTCGCTCAGCGCGGTGTATGCGGGCACCTCGCGCAATGCGCTGAAACTGCGCCTGTTCATCGAGCACATCGCCACCCGCTTCACGCGCGTGCCGCCGTGGGACGCGGCGCTGATCGAGCGCGGGCTCATCCCGGCGGAACTCATCGAGTTCAGCCGGGCCAGCGGTTAGGGGGTAAACCCCAGCGATTATTCGGAAGCGCCGAATAATCCTCTTCCAAACTGATCCCTACCGGCGGCGTCGGTTGACTCCTAGAGTTCGCTCATCACAGGAGACACCCCGCCATGACCGCAACCGCCTACCAAACCCGCTTCGGGTCGCTCAAGCACTTCGAGAAGGGCCACGTCGAACCGATCGACGACGACGTGCGCCACTACGCGTTTTCCAACTGCTTCGAGATCGCGAGCATCAGCCAGCCCTACGAGAAGGTCGTGTTCGGCCAGAACCAGATCTACGTGCTGGAGACGCTGCGCGCCGAAGGCACCTCGCCCTGGTACACCTGCGCACACGACGAGTTCGCGCTCGTGATGGACGGCGATGTCGAAGTGCACCTGGTGCAGCTCGACGCCGCGCAGGCGGTGGCTGACAAGGACAAGAACGGCGCCGTGCTGGTCAAGGGCGAACCGCAGGGCAGGAAGATGGGCTGGATGAAGCTCTCGCGCGGCCACCAGGGCCTGCTGCCGAAGAACACCGCCTACCAGTTCCGCTGTGCCGGCGAGCCGGGCGTGATCGTGCTGCAGAGCTGCAAGGGCGATCTCTCCATGGAAAAGTGGGCTGACATCTGCCAAACCCATTGAACAGGAGCCACACCATGAACGCACCCGCAGAACTCGCCAAGGTGATCGCGTCGC
This sequence comes from Variovorax sp. 10L421, assembly GCF_056395365.1. NCBI lineage: Bacteria > Pseudomonadati > Pseudomonadota > Betaproteobacteria > Burkholderiales > Comamonadaceae > Variovorax > Variovorax sp. 10L421. The sequence continues at coordinate 1,043 of NZ_JBFTJJ010000023.1, read as the reverse complement.
AGCCCGACGCCACACTCGGCTACAAGGACTTTTCGCTCGGCAGCTTCAGCTTCCACCGCGACGAATACTTCGTGCACATCGGCTGGAAGACCCGCGACGGCCGCCCGATGAGCCACACCATGGACGCCGGCAGCTACCTGCGTGCGCTGATGCGCGACGTGGCCTGGGGCTTCTTCTACGGCTGGGTCAACTTCGACGACGTGTTCGGCACCGTCAACCACTACGAGTCGGTCGACCTGTACGCCGGCAGCTTCAACGGCACCATGAAGGATGCGGGCATCGACCTGCTCGAGAACTTCCCGACCGCGCAGATCCGCGCCACCTTCGAGGCCATGCTCGACGACTGGACCAACGAGGCTTTCGACCCGTTCGCAGCGCCGCAGGAAACCGGCTCGCCCTACGGCCGCAAGAAGGGCAACAACACCGCCAAGATCACGAGGGCGCGCGAACTGGCCAAACGCTGCGTGGGCCTGAAGGGCGACCTCGACCTGCGCAGCGACGAACGCGGTGCACCGGTCAACCGCGCCTTTGCCGACGTGCCGCAGGGCCAGCCCGAGCTGCACCCCGAGCCCGGCTTCGAGAACGAGGTGCATGCCTTCAATCTCTTCGGCTTCCTGAGCCGTTCGCAGGTCACCTGGAACCCGAGCTTCACCTCGGTGGTGAAGCACAGCTACATGTGCCCGACGACCGAGGAGCACATCCTGCCGATCATCCATGGCAACGACCGCGTCGAGTGGTTCTTCCAGATGACCGACGAGATCCACTGGGACTGCGGCGACAAGAACACCGGCAAGCCCATGGCCCGCGTGATCATGAAGGCGGGCGACATGGCGGCCATGCCAGCGTACTGCCGCCACCAGGGCTTCAGCCCGAAGCGCTCGATGCTGCTGGTGTGGGAGAACGGGTCGCCGAGCCTGGTCTTCGAGATCCAGAAGGGCGAGTCGCCCGAGATTCCTGTGCAGTTCTGAACTGTCTTGCTCCCTCCCCCTCTGGGGGAGGGCTGGGGTGGGGGCTTCTTCAAAGAGGGCGCGGGCTCGCAGAGG
>NZ_JBFTJJ010000022.1:0-94160 GCF_056395365.1 Variovorax sp. 10L421 | reverse complement strand
CTGCAGTCTCGTCCGACGGCACGGCGAGCCAACTCGTGACGGTAACGATCACCGGGACCAACGACGTGCCGGTGATCGGCGGCGTCGCCAGCGGTGCGGTGACCGAGGATGCCTCGATGCCGAACCTCAGCACCAGCGGTGCGCTGACGATTGCCGATGTAGACCAGGGGCAGTCGAACTTCACGCCCCAGGCCGGCACCGGCGGCAGCAACGGCTATGGCAGCTTCACGCTCGCGGCCGATGGCAGCTGGACCTACACGGCCGACAACAGCCAGGTGGCGATCCAACAACTGGGTGCAGGGGAGTCGATCAATGACAGCTTCACTGCGGTGTCGTCGGATGGCACCGCCAGCCAAGTGGTGACGGTGACGATCACCGGCACCAACGACGTGCCGGTGATCGGCGGCGTCGCCAGCGGTGCGGTGACCGAGGATGCCTCGATGCCGAACCTCAGCACCAGCGGTGCGCTGACGATTGCCGATGTAGACCAGGGGCAGTCGAACTTCACGCCTCAGGCCGGCACCGGCGGCAGCAACGGCTACGGTAACTTCACGCTCGCGGCCGACGGCAGCTGGAGCTACACGGCCGACAACAGCCAAAGCGCGATCCAACAGCTCGGTGCAGGTCAGTCGATCAGCGAGAGCTTCACCGCGGTGTCGTCGGATGGCACCGCCAGCCAAGTGGTGACGGTGACGATCACCGGGACCAACGACGTACCGACGATTGGTGGTGTAGCCAGCGCTACGGTGCAGGAAGACGTTGCTGTGTCCGGTGGGAGCCTCGCGGCCAGCGGCGCGCTGACGATTGCCGATGTGGATGCGGGCCAGTCGAACTTCGCGCCCCAAGTGAGCGCCGCGGGCAGCAATGGCTATGGCAGTTTCACGCTGGCGGCGAATGGCAACTGGACCTACGCGGCCAACAATGGCCAAGTGGCGATCCAGCAACTGGGCGCCGGTCAATCGATCAGCGAGAGCTTTACTGCAGTCTCGTCCGATGGAACGGCCAGTCAAGTGGTGACCGTGACGATCACCGGGACCAACGACGTGCCGGTGATCGGCGGCGTCGCCAGCGGCGCGGTGACCGAGGATGCCTCGACGCCGAACCTGAGCACCAGCGGCGCGCTGACGATTGCCGATGTAGACCAGGGGCAGTCGAACTTCACGCCCCAGGCTGGCACCGCGGGTAGCAACGGCTACGGCAACTTCACGCTGGCGGCCGACGGCACTTGGATCTATGCGGCCGACAACAGCCAAAGCGCGATCCAACAGCTTGGCGCAGGTCAGTCGATCAGCGAGAGCTTCACCGCAGTTTCCTCCGACGGCACAGCCAACCAGCTCGTGACCGTGACCATCACCGGCACCAACGACGTGCCGGTGATTGGTGGCGTCGCCAGCGGCGCGGTGACCGAGGATGCCTCGATGCTGAACCTCAGCACCAGCGGTGCGCTGACGATTGCCGATGTGGATGCGGGCCAGTCGAACTTTGCGCCCCAAGCGAGCACGGCCGGCAGCCATGGCTATGGCAACTTCACGCTGGCGGCGAATGGCAACTGGAGCTTCACGGCCGACAACAGCCAAAGCGCGATCCAGCAGCTCGGTGCGGGTCAGTCGATCAGTGACAGCTTCACCGCCGTGTCGTCCGATGGGACGGCCAGCCAAATGGTGACTGTGACCATCACCGGCACCAACGACGTGCCGGTGATCGGCGGCGTCGCCAGCGGTGCGGTGACCGAGGACGTATCGACGCCGAACCTGAGCACCGGTGGTGCGCTGACGATTGCCGATGTGGATACGGGCCAGTCCAGCTTCGCAGCCCAGGTTGGCACTGCCGGAAGCAGCGGCTATGGCAACTTCACGCTCGCAGCCAATGGCAACTGGACCTACACGGCCAACAATGGCCAAGCGGCGATCCAACAGCTCGGTGCAGGTCAGTCGATCAGCGAGAGCTTCACCGCGGTCTCGTCCGACGGAACGGCCAGCCAAGTGGTGACGGTAACGATCACCGGCACCAACGACGTGCCAGTGATCGGCGGCGTCGCCAGCGGCGCGGTGACCGAGGATGCCTCGACGCCGAACCTGAGCACCAGCGGTGCGCTGACGATTGCCGATGTCGATCAGGGCCAGTCGAACTTCGCGCCCCAAGCGGGCACTGCCGGCAGCCATGGCTATGGCAACTTCACGCTGGCGGCGAATGGCAACTGGACCTACGCGGCCAACAATGGCCAAACGGCGATCCAACAGCTTGGCGCAGGTCAAACGATCAGCGACAGCTTCACTGCAGTCTCGTCCGACGGAACGGCCAGTCAAGTGGTGACCGTGACGATCACCGGGACCAACGACGTACCGACGATTGGTGGTATGGCCAGCGCTACGGTGCAAGAAGACGTCGCGGTGTCCGGTGGCAGTCTCGCGGCCAGCGGCGCGCTGACGATTGCCGACGTGGATGCGGGTCAGTCGAATTTTGCGCCTCAAGCGAGCACCACCGGCAGCAATGGCTACGGCAGCTTCGCATTGGCAGCCGACGGCAACTGGACCTACACGGCCAACGACGGCCAGACGGCGATCCAGCAACTGGGCGCCGGTCAATCAATCAGCGACAGCTTCACCGCAGTCTCGTCCGACGGCACCGCCAGCCGGGTTGTGACCGTGACCATCGCCGGCACCAACGATGCCCCTGTACTGAATGCTGCCGCGACACCCGCCCTGGCGTCGGTCAACGAGGATGCCGGCGCGCCGGTCGGTGCCGTCGGGACGCTCGTATCGAGCCTGGTGAATCTGAATCCGCCGGCCGGCGGCCTCGACAACGTGACCGATGCGGACAACGGCGCCATCACCGGCATCGCGTTGTCGGGGGTGAATGCCTCCAACGGAAGCTGGTGGTATTCCACCAACGGCGGCGCCAGCTGGGCAGCGGTGGGTGCGGTGTCGGACGCGTCCGCGCTGCTGTTGGCCGCGGACGCGAACACGCGTGTCTACTTCCAGGCGAATTCGAACTTCAATGGGACAATCGGCAATGGCGTCACCTTCCACGCCTGGGACCAGACGAGCGGCACGGCAGGCACCACGGCCAGCACCGTGACGAATGGAGGCAGCTCCGCGTTCTCGAGCGCCACCGACACGGCGAGCATCACCGTCAACGCGGTGAACGACGACCCGGTCGCCGCGACCGACAGGGTCATCGTGTCCAGCAGCACGCTGGTCACGCTGTCGGCGAGTTCGCTGCTCGGCAACGACACCGACATCGACGGTCTTGCCTTGACGATCACAGGCGTCAGCGGCGCGGTCGGGATTTCGGGCCTGACCCTGGACGCCACCAACGGCACGATCAGCTTCACCAGCGGCAGCACGGCGGGCGCCGCGGCCGGCAGTTTCCAGTACACCGTGTCGGACGGGGCCGGCGGCACCGCCACGGCAACGGCGACGATCGATGTCATGGCCGTGTCCAACGGCAACGCAGCCGACACGATCGATCTCAGCGCGGCCGGCACCTACCAGGCCTCCTTCATCGATGGCCGCGGCGGCGCCGACAACCTGACCGGCGGTGCGGGCGGTGACGTCTTCATCGGAGGCAGCGGCAACGGAGCCGACACGCTGCTCGGCTCTTCCGGCAACGACCTCCTGATCGGTGGCGACGGCAACGACACCCTGTCGGGCGGTGCCGGCAACGATGTGCTGCGAGGCGGCCTGGGCAGCAACGACTCGATGGATGGCGGTGCCGGCACCGAGGACCTGCTCGACTTCTCGGATGGGACCGTGGCGGTCAATTTCACGCTGGTCCAGAGTGCCGTATCGACCAGCATCGTCAACGGCACCGGCGGACTCGGTAACAACGACACCTACCAGAACATCGAAGGCGTGATCGGAACGGGCCTGGCCGACACCCTCACCGGCAGCGCCTCGAACGACATCATCCGCGGTGGTGCCGGCAACGACACGCTCGATGGGGCAGGGGGCACCGGTGACCTGCTCGACTTCTCGGACGGCACCGCCGGGCTCACGTTCACGCTGACGCAAAGCAGCAGCCCGACGAGCTTCAATGCCAGCGCCGCCGGGCTTGGCACCGACAGCTACAGGAACTTCGAGGGCGTCATCGGCACGGCCTTCGCCGACACGATCACCGGTTCGGCGTCGAACGATCAATTGCGCGGCGGCGGCGGCAATGACGTGATCAACGGCCTTGCGGGCGACGACCGCATCGTCGGTGGGGCCGGCGCCGACATACTCACCGGCGGCGCGGACAACGACACCTTCGTCTTCGACTCGGCACCCAATGCTGTGGATTCGATCACCGACTTCGATGCGTCGGGATCGGCGGCGAGCGGCGACCTGATCGAGCTGTCGCGCGGCACGTTCACGGCCCTCACGACTGCGAGCGGAAGCACGCTGTCGGCGGCCGAGTTCGCGTCCTTGAACGGCGGTGGCGCGGGAGACGTGGTGGGGGCGGGCGTGCACGTGATCTACGACAGCGCGACGGGCAACCTGTATTACGACGCCGACGGCCTGGGCGCCGCCAACCGCACGCTGGTGGCGACGTTGACGCTGAGCAATCCGGCCGACACCTTCGACAGCAACGACATCAAGGTCGGGCTGTGAGAAACCGCCCGCCGCCCGCGGGTGCGGGTGGCGGCACAAGAGAGAAATCGACATGAAGCCTCTTCTCCAGCTTCTCGAGCGGCCGCTTCTTTTCGTTGCGGGCTTCTCGTTCTTCGTGAACCTGCTGCTGCTCGCCCCCGCGCTTTTCATGCTGCAGGTTTTCGACCGCGTGCTGACGAGCCAGAGCCGGGAGACGCTGCTGGTGCTGCTGATCGGCGTCGCCGTGGCGCTCGGCCTGATGCTGATGCTGGACTACCTGCGCAGCCGGCTGCAGGGCGTCGCGGGCAATCTGATCGCCGACCAACTGTCTCCGGTGGTGGCCAAGGTCATGCTGGCCCGCACGGCGCGGCGCGCCGAGCGCGTGCCTTCCGAAGGCTTGCGCGACGTCGCGGCGCTGCGCAGCCTGTTTTCCGCCCAGGGCCTGCTGGCCCTGTTCGATGTGCCATGGACATTCGTCTATGTCGCGGTCATCTGGATGGCGCATCCGATGCTGGGCATGGCCGCCGCCGCCGCGTCGGTGCTGATGCTCATCCTTGCCGTGGTGAACGACCGCATCACGCGCCGCGACATCGAAGCCCTGCAGAAGGACGCTGCCAGGGCCACGCGCTACCTCGAATCCTCGATGCAGAACGCGGAGCTGGCGCAATCGCTCGGAATGGGGGAGGCGGTGATCGGGCGCTGGCGGGATCTCAACGCCGGCGTCGCCGCGCGGCAGGGGCCGACCGCGCGCAAGTCGGTGGCGATGGCTGCGCTCACGCGCACCACGCGCCAGGCGGTGCAGGTCCTGTTGCAGGCACTGGGTGCCTACCTCGTCATCACGGGCGAAGGCACGCCGGGCATCCTGGTGGCCTGCACCATCCTGCTCGGCCGGGCGCTGGCGCCGGTCGAACAGGTGGTGGGGAGTTGGCGCGTGCTGGCCGAGGGGCGCCTTGCCTTCGCGCGCCTGTCCGAGGTGCTGGGTGCCGCCGAGCGGCAGCCGCAACGCATGGCGCTCCCGGCGCCGAGTGGCCGCCTGTACGCGGAGGGCCTCGTGTTCCGGCCTCCGCAGGGCGAGCGGATGATCCTCGCGGGCGTGTCGCTGAGCCTGGAGCCCGGCGAGTCGCTGGCCATCACCGGCCCCAGCGGTGCCGGCAAGTCGACCCTGGTGCGCCTGTTGACCGGCCTGTGGCGACCGCATGCAGGTGTCGTACGGCTGGACGAGGTCGACCTCGCGCAATGGCCGCGCGAAGAACTCGGCCCCTGGCTCGGCTATGTGCCGCAGGATGTCGAGCTGTTCGCCGGCACCGTTGCCGACAACATCGCGCGGCTGGGCGAGGTCGATGCGGACAAGGTCGTGCAGGCGGCACAGCGTGCCGGCGTGCATGCGCTGATCCTGGCGTTGCCCGAGGGCTACGACACCGTCGTCGACAACATGGGCGTGATGCTGTCGCCGGGCCAGCGCCAGCGCATCGCGCTGGCGCGCGCGCTCTATGGCAACCCGAAGCTGCTGGTGCTGGACGAGCCCAACTCCAACCTGGACGGGGCGGGCGAACTGGCGCTGGGCGAGGCCTTGAAGGCGCTGCGCGGGCAGGTCACGGTGGTCGTCGTCACGCACCGCAGCGCGCTGGTGCAGCATATGGACAAGCTCCTGGTGTTGGAGGCCGGCCGCGTCAAGCAGTACGGACCGGCGGCGGAGGTGATGCAGACGATCAGGCGTTCGGGCCAGAACACGGGCAGCGCCCAGGTGGTGATGATGCCGTCGCGCCCTGCGGAGAAGGTGTCATGAGCGCCGCGCCGGGCCGCCCCAAGCAAGCTCGCACCGCAGTGCGCAGCACGGAGGTTGTCCGATGAATCACGCGGCGCATGCCATCGCGGCCAACGACCCTCTCGCGCTGCATGTGCGCGAAGCGCGCCGCCTGATGCACTGGGGCCTGGCCGTGCTGGTCTGCGGATTTCTGCCGGCCGCCGCGTGGCTGGGCTTCGCGCCGCTGTCGTCCGCCGTGGTGGCGCAGGCCTATGTGAAGGTGGACCTGAACCGGCGCCCGGTGCAGCATGCCGAAGGCGGCATCGTGCGCGAGGTCCTGGTGCGCGACGGCCAGCATGTGCGGCTGGGCGAGCCCCTGCTGGTGCTGGGCGACGTCTCGGTCGATGCCGACAGGAACCGGCTGGACCACCGCGTCAAGACCGAGCGCGCCAGCCTCGCGCGGCTCGACGCGGAGCAGACCATGGCGCGCACGATCACCTTCGCTCCCGACGTGGTCGAGACCGCGGCGGCCGACCCACGCCTGGCAGCGCAACTGGACAAGGAGCGCGCGCTGTTCGAGGCGCGGCGCGATGCGCTGGTGGGGCAGGTGCGCCTGCTGCGTTCGCAGCGCGAGAAGGTGGCCGAGGAGATCGGCGCGCTGCGCGCTCAGATCATGCAGGCGAGCGAGTCGATGAAGTTCCAGAAGAACGATCTGGAGACCAACCGCAAGCTGCTCAAGGATGGCTTCATTTCGGCCACGCGCATCGCGCAGCTCGAAGGCACCGTGGCCGACTACGGCGTGAAGATCGAGGAGCGGCGCGCGGAGCTGGCGCGCGCCGAGCAGCGCACGGTCGATGCCGATCTGCGCATCCGCTCGCTCGAGAGCGACTACCGCCAGCAGGCGAGCGACCAGCTCAAGGTCACGGCGGCGCGACTGGCCGAGATCGAGCAGGAGCGGCGCAAGTCGGCCGACGCCTCGGCGCGCCAGGTGATCACGGCGCCGGCCAGCGGCGAGATCATCGATCTGAAGTATTCGACGCCCGGCGCGGTGATCCCGCCTCGCGAGACCATCGCCGACGTGGTGCCGGACGACACCCGCCTGGTGACCGATGCGCGCGTCCGCCCCGAGGACATCGGGCGGATTCAACGCGGGCAGCCGGCCGACATCCGGTTCACGGCATTCAAGTACCGCACCACGCAATTGGTGCACGGCAAGGTGATCTATGTGTCGGGCGACCGCCTGGTCGACCATGCGACCGGCGCTCCCTACTACTCGGTGCTGGTCGAGGCCGACCCGGCTTCTCTCGCGACGGCGGGAGACCTGAAGCTGCTCGCCGGCATGCCTGCCGAAATCTACCTGCGGGGAGAGGAGCACACCGCGCTCCAGTACATGGTGGAGCCGATCACCCAGGTGCTGCGCCGCGCCGCGCGCGAGCGTTGATGCGCCGCAGCCCTGCGTGCGGCGGCGCTGGCGCAGGGGGCAAAATGCGGGCATTCGCCGTGCGCGCCTTGCGCTTGAAAAATGTTCTGCTGCTTCGGCGGGACCTGAAGCGGCAAGTCATCGTTATCTATGGACACTGAACACACCTGGGCCGGCCGCTTGTCGGTCGCGCCGATGATGGATAAATCGGAAACCTGAGGAAAATCAACTACTTAGGGGCGTCCGTGTGCAGTGCGTGTGCACCAGTATTGGCAAATTGGAAGCCAACGCCCTAAGTGCCGGAGCCGTGAAGAACTGAGATGCTCATGGGTGGCGGTCCCTCTACGCACCGGCAGCCCGTAGTGAGTGAAGACCTGCACCAGGTGCGGCTGCACGCTGTCGATGCTCACACCTGGGCAGGCCCTCAGCGCGAGATTGAAGCGCGAATGGTCGTCCAGTATGTTCAGCGGATAGCAGCGTGCTGCAGCCATGCCGAAGTCGCCCTTGAAGTCGATCTGCCACAAGGCATTGGGCTGGGTGAAAGCACGCCGCTGGTGATGACGCTGATCGCCCCGATCAAAGCCGATGGCACGAAGCGTCGTTCACGAACTCGCCAAGGGGGTGATGCACGCAGCCGCGACAGCGCTGCGCCAGCGCGGTCCCGACTTCCAGGCAGCGGCAACTCATCTCGAGCAGGCGTCGACGCACTGGATTCGCCACACTGCCGGAAGCCATCTGAGCGAGAAACTCGACCTAAAAGTGGTCCGCGACAACCTGGGTCACGCCAACATCAGCATGACCAGCATCTACTGGCACACCGAAGACGATGCCCGTCACGATGCGACGACGGCAGGGCACCGAGTTGGCTGGCGCACGCCGTAAGTCAGTACCGGGGCGGCGGTTTGTTGTCTGGGGCGACGTGCTTTGTCCCCCAGTCGTTGTCATTTCTAGGCATCTACAATCCGGCCATGCGCGTCGGCCACCGCTTCAGAAAACTTATCTCATGGATCGCCTGCTTGGCGGTCCTGATGGGTTCCGTCGCGCCAGTGCTGTCGTACGCATTCCAGCCGTCGCAAGGCGGCGCGGGCTGGGTCGAGGTCTGCACGGCCCTGGGTCAACAGCTGGTGCATGTCGATGGCGCAGCAGCCGAACCGTCGAATAGCAAGCAGGCCGACGATCACGCGCGGGCGCACTGCCCCTATTGCTCGTCGCATGCGGTGCAACTGGGCCTGCCGCCCGCATCCTCGCCTGTACTGTTCGTGCCGACCTTGCACTATGGCCTGCCCGCACTCTTTCGCGCAGCACCGCGCACCTTGTTTGCGTGGTCGACTGCACAGCCCCGCGCGCCTCCGCGCATCTCCTGAAATCCAAAGCCTTCCGCTGCCGGCGTTGACGCCTGCCAGCGGATCTTTTGCATTTCGCCGGACCGACGTGTTCGGCTTCAGGAGTTTCCATGTCCTACGTCGAGCGTGCGTTGCGCGCTTTGATGCATTTGAATGTCGGAGCGACCCTCGGCCTGGCCGCTTGGTTGCTGTGGGCCAACTGGCGTGTGGCGCTGGAGAGCGCCCAGAGAACAGACAGCGCCGTGCACCGTACAGGCTCCGCCGATGCGGCGTGCCAGTGCCTGTTCCTGAAACCCGTTCTGACCACCACGCAGCAGCGTGATGTCGAGCGCGTGGCACAGGCCGGCAATTCGGCCGTGGCTGCGCCATGAACCTCCTCTCTGACGACGCCTTCTATTGGCGTGAAGTCGATGCGGCCTTGCGCCCGTGGGTCGGCGTCGCGGTGCTGTTCGGCGCTGCTTGCGCGGCGGCACTCACGTTGACCGGCGCTGCCGCCCCGCAGTGCAACCCCGCTTGCGGCGCCTACGTTTTCCACCCCATCGCGCAGAGACATACCCCATGAGAAGCATCTTCCGCCTCCAACCACTGGCCGCCGCACTGTGCACAGCCGGCCTGAGCTTCGGTGCTGGCCCCGCGCTCGCGCAGAGCAGCGCGCAGCAGAGCCTGCCCCCGGTCACCGTCAGCGCCGACCGAGACAGCTACCAGGCCCCCGAGAGCGCGACCGCGACGCGCACCGACACCCCCTCGCTGCAGAACCCGCAAAGCACGCAGACCGTGCCGCTCTCGGTCATTCAGGACCAGAGTGCCTTGACCCTGGGCGACGCCCTGCGCAACGTGGCCGGCGTGCAGTTCGACTTCGGCTTCAACGGCTCGGCGCAGCCGCTGGCCATCCTGCGCGGCTTTCCGAGTGCCTCGATGACGGCCATGGGTCCGATGTCCGGCAGCTCCAGCTACTACATCGACGGAAGCAAGGTCACCGGCGTACCGATCAACATGGCCAACGTCCAGTCGGTCGAAGTGATCAAGGGTCCGTCGAGCGTGCTGTACGGCCGCGCCGAACCGGGCGGTCTCATCAACGTGGTGACCAAGCCGATCAGCAGCGTGCCGGCGTTCAGCTTCGAGCAGACGGTCGGCCAGTACGGGCTGTCGCGCACCGGCATCGAGGCCTCGGGGCCGGTCAATGCGGACGGCACCGTGCGAGCGCGCGTGGCCGCCTCGTACTACAACGCGGACTCCATTCGCGACTACGTGACCGACAAGCTCGGTGCCTTCACCGGCAGCCTGGCCTGGGTGCCGGATGCGCGCACCAGCGTGACCGCAACCATCGACTACAGCACCCAGCGCTACCGCACCGACTACGGCGTGCCCGCCGTGGGCGACAGGCCGGCCAACCTGCCGTGGTCACGGCAGTTCAACGATTCGCCCACGCTGTCGGGCACCAAGACCACCAGCTTCAAGATCGAGGGCTCGCACCAGCTGTCGGACACCTGGCAGGTCAAGGGCAAGGTGCTGAGCGTGCGCGGCGACACCTCCGAGATGGACGTGACGCCCTACCGCGTCGACCTGGGCGCCGGCATGTCGCCGGGCGACACCTGCTCGGGCTCGGGCAACCCGATGTGCCGGTACTACTACTACGCGCGGCCCAAGGGCAAATACAAGCTTGACCAGTTCAACGTCGACCTCATCGGCAAGTTCGACACCGGCGGCGTCAAGCACACGGTGCTCATCGGCTTCGACACCTACAACGGCCGCAAGAGCGGCACCGCGTACTTCCAGCAACTGTCCGCGGTGGACATCTACAACCCACTGCTCGGTGCAACGCCGAGGCTGGACACCGCGATGTCCTCGCCCCTGGACATTCGCGACCAGAACCGCTGGACCAGCGTGTACCTGCAGGACCAGTTGGCCTTCGGCAACGGCGTGTTCCTGACCGGTGCGTTGCGCCACGACCGCACCAGCGCCGTGTACGCCAGCGATGCGACCACGCCGCCGAACAAGGCCTCGTTCACCACGCCGCGCCTGGGCGCCGTGTGGCAGTTCGCGCCCAACCAGGCGGTGTATGCGCAGTACCAGGACGCCGTTTCGGCCAACAACGGCCGCGACGCCGTGACCCAGGCGGCGCTGAAGGCGGAAAAGGCCAGCCAGATCGAGATCGGCCACAAGATCGAACTCTTCGACGGCAAGCTCAGCTCGACGGTGGCGCTCTACCAGCTCGTCAAGCGCAACCGCGCCGGGTCGGTGCCCATCGACACGGCGCCGTTCTACAACACCGTCACCATCGGCAAGGCGCGCTCGCGCGGCCTGGAGTGGGACGTGTCGGGCGAGATCACCAAGCGGCTCTCGCTGATCGGCTCCTACGCCTACACCGACACCAAAGTCACCGAAGACCCAACCTACGAGGGCAAGCAACTCGCGAACGTCGCGCGCCACACGACCAGCCTCTGGGCACGCTATGCCTTCGACAGCCAGTGGAGCGGCGGAGCGGGTGTGTTCGCGCAGAGCCGGCGCCAGGGCGATGTGGGCAACACCTTCCAGTTGCCGGGCTATGCGCGTGTCGACGCGATGCTGGCCTACCGCTTCGCGTTGGGCAGCGCCAAGGCGGCGCTGCAATTCAACATCGACAACCTCTTCGGCAAGAAGTACTACACGGGCAGCCATCAGTTCGTCTCGGACTGGATCAAGCTGGGCACGCCGCGCACCGCCAGGCTGACGCTGCGGCTGGACTACTGAAGAGGAACGGCATGACCATCGAACGCAGATCATTCCTTCGCACCGCCGCGGCCGCCCTGGCCGCTTCCCCCTGGCTGGCCGGCGCGGCCGAAGACAAGGCCTCGCCGGTGACTGCCTCGCACGACATGAGCGCCATGCCCGCGCACTGGACCGGCAAGGAGCAGATCGGCATGCTGCTCTAACCGGGGTTCACCGCGCTGGATTTCGTGGGTCCGCAATACATGTTCGCGGGACTCGTGGGCGCGACGGTGCACCACGTCGCCAGGACCATGGCGCCGGTGACCAGCGACACCCACCTGTCGATCTCGCCGACCACGACGCTCGCGCAATGTCCCGCCGAACTCGACATCCTGTTCGTACCGGGCGGCAGCGAGGGCACACTCGCAGCGCTGCGCGACGAAGAACTGTTGCGCTTCGTCGCGCAGCGCGGCGCCAGCGCGAAATGGGTGACCAGCGTGTGCACCGGGTCGCTGGTGCTCGGTGCGGCCGGGCTGCTCAAGGGCTACAAGGCGACCTCGCACTGGGTCGCACGGCCGCTGCTGATGGACGTGGATGCCATCCCCGTGGACGCGCGCGTGGTGCGCGACCGCAACCGCATCACTGGCGCCGGCGTGAGCGCCGGCCTGGACCTGGGCTTGAGCATGGTCGCCATGCTGCGCGATCGGCCCTATGCCGAGACGATGCAGCTGCTCGCGGAGTACGCCCCCGAGCCGCCCTTCAACGCCGGCACGCCGCGCACTGCCGCGCCGGCGGTCAAGGCCATGGTGGACGACATGTTCAAGGACTTCCTGGCGCAGACGCGCTCGGCGCTTTCCTCGACGCCGAGCTTGAAATGAAGCCAAGCGACGAGATCAACTTCATGAACTACACGAATTCAATGCGCCGCAGGCTCCTGGTCAACTCCTTCAAGCTCGGCCCGCTGCTCTGGGCACCGACATGGGCCTTCGCAGCCGATACGCCCGATCAGGCCGTCTTCGCAGCCCCCGTTGCCGCACAGACCGATAAGAACACGGACAGTTCCGCACTCACGCTGGGCACCGTCAACATCCAGGCCACGGCCAGCGGACCGCTGTCCGCGCGGCAGGTGTTCAGTTCGGTCGACATCTTGGGCGCCAGCGTGCTGGAAGACCAGCACGTCGACTACAGCTGGGAATTGTTCTCTCGCGCACCGGGTGTGCAGGTCACGCAGTTCAAGCAAGGCACCGACGCGGGGCGTTTCTCGTTCCGCGGCTTCAACGGCGAAGGCCGCGTCAATGCCGTCAAGCTGCTGATCGACGGCATCCCGAGCAACGACAACGCGGGCGGCATGCCGTTTCTCGATGCGGTGTTCCCACAGGACATCGAGGCCATCGAGATCGTGCGCGGCACCAACGACCCACGCTATGGGCTGAACAACATCGCGGGCAACGCGAACGTCATCACGCGCACGGGTGGCAACCAGGGGCGCGCAAGCCTCACCCTCGGCAGCTTCGGCACCAAGGAGGTCGAGATTTCCAAGGGCATCGAGAGCGGCAACTGGAGCCAGAACTATTCGCTGGCCTACCGCGATTCGGACGGCTACCGCGACCATGCCGACGCGAGGAAGCTGGCCTTCTCGGGCAAGTGGTTCTACACCAGCGACGACGGTCGCTGGCGCGCCGGCGTCATCGCGCGCTACTACCGCAACAAGGCGCTGGAGTCTGGTTACCTGAGCTACGACCAGGCCATGAGGACGCCGCGCAGCTCGCCCGCGTATGCATCGGCCGACCGCGGCGAGCGCGAGACGGCGCAGCTCAGTGCGCACCTGGACGGTGAACTGACGAACACCCTCTCATGGTCGACCAAGGTCTATGCCAACCAGTACGAGAACCGGCGCTGGGTGCGCTTCTCCGCAGCGAGCGCCCAGCAGGAGCGCTACAACGACGAGAAGCAGCAGGGCGCGATCACCTCTTTGACCTGGCGGCCCCAGGTCGGCTGGGCGCACGAGTTCACGCTGGAAGGCGGCCTCGACGCGCAGTGGCAGCACAACCTCGGCCAGCGCTACCGCACCACCGAGCGCGTGCGCACCTCGCAATTTCGCGACTGGGATTTCGATCTCGACACGCAGGGGGCCTATGTGCAGGCGGTGATCCGTCCGGTCGAGGCCTTGAAGATCGTGCCGGCCTTCCGGGTCGACCACGTGGGCGGCCAGTTCACCGACCGGCTCGGCCGCACCACCTCGCCGGTGCATGACTACGGGCTCATCCAGCAGCCCAAGATCAGCGTGGCCTATGCGCTGAATCCGCAGGCGAGCCTCTACGCCAACTGGGGCCGCACCTTCCAGATCGGCACCGGCATCGATGCCTACCGAACGCAGGCGCGCAACCTCCAACCGTCGATCAACGACGGCTGGGAGGCCGGCGTCAAGTTCAATCCGCTGCCATGGCTCGACGGGCGTGTCGCCTATTGGGAGCAGCGCGCATCCGGGGAAGTCGCGCGCGTCCTGGGCGTCGACGGGCTGCCGGACCCGGGTGGCCTGGGCAACGTCGGCAAGACGCTCAGGAAGGGCTTCGACATCCAGCTCAATGCCAAGCCGAACGCACGCACCACGGCCTGGATCGCCTATTCGCACCAGGGGGCCCGCATCACGGCACCGGACCCGAGCGCACCCGCCACGCGCGGCAAGGAGATCGAGAACGTGCCGCACTACCTGGTGTCCGCCGGCGTGGACTACCAGGCGAGCGACAAGCTCAAGCTCTCCGGCTGGGCCAACGCGCAGGGCGACTACTACGTGGAGCGCACCAACACCTTGGGCCGCTTCGGACGCTATGCGCTGCTGAACCTCGGGGCCACCTACCGCGTGTCTCCCACGATGGACGTGAACCTGCAGATGAAGAACGTGACCAACCGCAAGTACGTCTATGCCTGGTACGACAGCGGCTCCTCGGGCTACTCGCCCGGCGACGGCCGGGGTGTGTACGCCAGCCTGAACATGAGGTTCTGATGACCGCACAAGCCTTGCCGCGCCAGACGGCACCCTTCGTTGCCGGCAGCCTCTACCGCGCCGTGTGGCGCTGGCATTTCTATGCCGGTCTGCTCGTGCTGCCGTTCCTGATCTGGCTCGCGCTGACCGGCGGTCTGTTCGTCTTCAAGCTGCAGATCGACGGGTATTTTCACCACGATCTGAAGTTCGTGCAGGCGAGGCAGGGACCCGCGTTGGCGCACAGCGAACTGGTCGGGGCCGCACTGGCGGCCCACCCCGGCACGCTGCGCAAGTACACGCCGGCGGCCTCGACGGGCGATTCGGCGGAGGTGGGTATTGCCAGTGCGAGCGGTGAACAGCTCGTCGTGTTCGTCGACCCCTATCGCGCAAAGGTGCTGGGTACGCTACCCGAGGGCGGGAGCGTGGCCTGGACCATCCGCAAGCTGCACAGCCTCAAGTACTTCGGGTCGGTGGCGCGCGGTGCCATCGAGATCGCGGCCGGGTGGGCGATCCTGCTGGTGACGACCGGCATCTACCTCTGGTGGCCGCGTGGGCGCCGTGGCGGCGTGGTCACGGTGCGCGGGCGACCTCGCCAACGCGTGTTCTGGCGCGACCTGCATGCGGTGACGGGCATCTTCGTCGGCGCCGCGCTGGTGTTCCTGGCGTTCACCGGCATGCCGTGGTCGGTGTTCTGGGGCGCCAAGGTCAACCAGTGGGCCAATGGGCAGAACTTCGGCTATCCATCGGGTGTGCGCGTGCAGATGCCGATGTCGCAGCAGCGCTTGGCAGACGGGGCGCCCACGGCGTGGTCGCTCGAACAGGCAAAGGTTCCGCGCTCGAGTCACGAGGGGCATGAAGGCCATGAGGGACATGCAGAGCCTGGCACGGTCATGCATCCCGTGGCTGCCGAGGGCGCCCTCGGTCTCGATGCCGCGATCAGGATCTTCGAGCGGCTCGGCATTGCCCGGGGCTACACCGTGAACCCGCCCCAGGGTTCGAGCGGCGTCTACACGGCCTCAGCCTGTCCGAGCGACCTCGCGCAGCAGCGAGTGATCCACATCGACCAGTACAGCGGCAAGACGCTGATCGACATGCGCTACGCGGACTACGGCCCGGTCGCGCGGTGGCTTGAATGGGGCATCAACGTTCACCTGGGCCAGGAGTTCGGCGTTCCCAACCAGGCGGTGCTCGTGGCGGTTTGCGTGGGCATCGTGCTGCTGTGCGTCAGTGCCACGACCATGTGGTGGAAGCGACGGCCCGCAGGTGGGCTCGGCGTGCCGCCGCTGCCCTCGGACCGGCGCACGCTGTGCGTTGTGCTGGCAATGCTGGCGCTGGGCGGCATCGCCTTTCCACTGGTGGGTGCATCCCTGCTGGTCATGCTGGCGGTGGACATGTGGATAAGCGGCAGGGCTTCCAGTGCAGGACGCTCGCCAGCCTGAGGCATGTCTGCAGGAGGCGTACGCCTGTTTCGACCTGTCTCTTGTCTCGCTGCTGATGCTCGCATTGAGCGGGCGGCGAAGACTCCCGCACGATCCGATACGGCCGATGGCGTATGTATGAACTGTCCGGAAATCTTCATACTCCGCCGGCCTTGCCGTCGGACGGCGCGGGTCATGTTCGTGTCATCGTCTCGCAACAGTATGATTCTTCCCCCTCGCCATGCAGCTTCGCCCCCTCCAGCTTCAACGCCTCCTTCGACTTCTGCTGCTGGCCGTGTTCTTCAACGCGGCCATCGGCATGCCGTTGCACGAAGCCGGGCATCTGCGGCAGGCACTGGCAGGTGAAGAACGGGAAGCAGCGCTTGAAACCCGCGTGGACGCCGGATCTCTCGGCCACGACGAGGAAGCGCGCGGCCTGTGCGAATGGTGCCTTGCCTATGTGCACCACGCCACAGCACCCGCTCAGCTGCTGGCCGCGCTCGAAGTGGCGTATGCCGTGGCACTTCCACGTGCACCGCCCGGGCTGGCCTTCGTGCCAGATCCGGGCCGTTGGCCCTTCGCCTCGCGAGATCCTCCGCACGCATCGACCTGACATTCCGCCGTCCCCCCGCGGGGCTGTGACGCGTTCATTTTTCTTCATCCTGCTGCCGAGCCTGTCGAAGGCCGGCGGCATTGTCTCGTCGAGTGCCATTCATGATTGCTATCCCTTCCGAACGCGCGCACAAACGCGTTCCCCTGTTTCGCCGCCTCCCTCTCGCGCTGGCCGTCTCGGCGCTGTTTGCCGGACCGGCCATCGCCCAGTCTTCCGATAGCCCTGTCCAGGGCCAGCTGAAACCCATCGAAGTGGTCGGCCGCGGCGAGTCGGGCACGTACCAAGCCGAAGAAGCCGCCGGCGCCAAGACGGACCTGCCGCTGCGCGAACTGCCGCAATCGGTGCGCATCGTCACGCGCCAGGCCATCGACGACCTGGGGGCCACCAAGCTCGATGACGTGCTCGACTATGTCGGCGGCGTCTCGCGGCAGAACAACTTCGGCGGCCTCTGGGACAACATCGCGATCCGCGGACTGCCCGGCAACGAGAACACCGGGATGGCGACGCTGCTCAACGGCTTTTCCTCGAACCGGGGGTTCAACGCGCCGCGCGATCTGGCGGGAGTGGAGCGCATCGAGTTCCTCAAAGGCAGCGCGGCTGCGCTTTACGGCAGCAGTGAACCCGGTGGCACGCTGAACATCGTCTCCAAACGCCCATTGTGGACGGCGGCGAACTCGGTCGAGGCCTATGGGGGAAGCCAGGGCCTCAAGCGAGGCGCTTTCGACAGCACCGGCCCGATCGGCGAGAACTTCGCCTACCGGCTCAACGTGGCGGTGGAAGACCGCAACAGCTTCCGCGACTTCGTGGGCGCCAAACGAGAGGTCATTGCCCCGGCCTTCACCTGGAAGCTCGGACGCGACACGGTGCTGGAGTACGCGGGTGAGTACCTGCGCCATGCCACCCCGCTGGACCGCGGTGTGGTGGCGGTCGACAACCGGCTTGGCGCCATTGCGCGCAACCGCTTCCTCGGCGAGCCGGCCGACGGCGACGTGACAGTCAAGAACCAGACGCACCAGTTCATCCTGTCCCATGAATGGAATTCCACGTGGCGCAGCCGGGTAGGCCTGTCGTACCGCGAGACTTCGCTGGACGGTTTTTCCACCGAGCCGACTGCACTGCTGGCCAACGGCAACCTCACGCGGCAGCGGCGCTACCGCGACTACAGCTCGCACGACATTGCGCTGCAGGCCGAACTGCAGGGCAATGTGAAGACCGGCGCCATCGAACACGAACTCCTGTTCGGCGTGGAGAGCTTCCGCTTCAGCATGGATTCCCTGATGCTGCGGGCGAATCCGACGACCGCCAGGCCGTATGCGATCAACATCTACAACCCGGTCTACGGCCAGCTTCAGCCGGTACCCACGGCCAACACCGACACGCTGGAACGCCAGAACAATAACGCGTTCTACGTCCAGGACGCGATCAAGCTCTCGCCTGAATGGCGGCTCGTTGCGGGCGTGCGCGCCGACAACTATCGCCAGTCGCTGCTGAATCGCAGAAACAGCATCACGGCCATCCAGGAGCCCTCGTCGACCTCACCGCGCATCGGTGTGAGCTGGCTGCCGACACCGCAGTGGACTTTCTACGCCAATGCGGGCCGCTCGTTCAGGCCCAACACGGGTTCCGACTTCGCCTCGAACGGCTTTGCGCCCGAGACGGGCCGCGCGCTGGAACTCGGCACCAAGTGGGAGAGCACGGACCAGCGCATGGGCGCCACCGCCGCGCTCTTCGACATCCGCAAGCGCAACGTGCTGACCTCCGACCCCGTCAACACCGGCTATTCGGTGGCGGCGGGCGAAATCCGCAGCCGGGGCCTGGAGTTCGACTTCTTGGGCCAGGTCACGAAGAACTGGCGCGTCAATGCCAGTCTGGTGCTCAACGACGTGGAAATCACGAAGGACAACACCCTGGAGGTCGGCGGCCGGCTGCTCAACGTGCCCCGGGTCAACGGCAGCGTGCTCGCGGTCTACGAGGACGGCTTTTCCAACGGCCAGCGCTACGGCATCGGCGGCGGCTTCACCCACATGGGCAAGCGCCTGGGCCAGGCCCGCACGCAGGCTGAGGCGAACGCGGGAACTCCCGCGTTCGACCTGCCGGCCTACACCACCGCCAAGCTGGTTGCGTACTGGCGCCTCAACCCCACACTGCGTGTGACGCTCGACGTCGACAATCTTTTCGACAAGACCTACTACACGAGTTCATACAGCCGCGTCTGGGTCACACCAGGTACGTCGCGCACCTTCACCCTCGGTCTACAGGCCAAGTTCTGAGATGACATTGCCAATCCATCTGACGCGCCGCCGTGCGCTCCAACTTTGTGCGGTCGGCCCGGCCGTTGCCGCATCGGCGGGCCTGCTGGCGCAGCCGGCGCTCTCGCCGCTGCAGATCGTCGGCCCCTGGGAATTAGGGGGCCTCGCCCCGGCCAACAGTGGCTACATCTTCACGCGCATGCAGATTGCTGAAACGCTGATGGAGGCGCGCGAGGACGGCACCCCGTTGCCTGGCTTGGCTGAACGCTGGGGAGTGTCGGCCGATGGGTTGGCATGGCGTTTCACGCTGCGTGCGACAGCGCGCTTTCACGACGGCACGCCAGTGACAGCCGCCGCAGTCGTGCGCTGCCTGCAGGCCGCACGCGTGGCCCCGGCGCTGCTCAGTCTGGCGCCGATCAAGTCGCTGGACGCCGAGGGTGCAGGTGTCGTCTTGATCAGGCTGGCGTCGCCCTACGGCGGATTGCCAGCGCTGCTGGCGCACAGCAGCACGATGGTGCTCGCCCCGGCGAGCTACGGTCCCGACGGCAGGGTGCGGACCATCGTTGGCAGCGGCCCCTACCGCGTGGTGTCGCTCGCACCGCCCCAGCATGTGGAGGCGGCTGCGTTCGACGGCTACGACGGCGCCAGGCCTGCCGTCGAGCGCGTGCGTTACCTGGCGGCCGGCCGCGCCGAAACCCGTGCGCTGATGGCCGAGGGCGGACAGGCCGATCTGGCCTACGGGCTCGACCCGGCAAGCCTCGTGCGACTGCGCAAGCGCGGCCAGGTTCGCGTCGATACGGTGACGTTGCCACGCACCGTGATCCTCAAAGTCAATGCAGGTCTGCCGGCCTTGAAAGACCTGCGCGTGCGGCAGGCGCTCAGCCTGTGCATCGATCGGGCCGGCATTGCGAAGGCCTTGCTGCGTGACCCCGAGCTGGCGGCAACGCAACTCTTTCCTCCGACGCTCAAGGCCTGGCACGACCCCGCGCTGGCGCCATTGACCCACGACCCCGCCGCTGCGGCGAGGCTTCTGGCCGAGGCCGGCTGGCGACGGGCGGCCGACGGCTTGCGCGACGCTTCGGGCCAGCCATTACGCCTGTCGCTGCGGACCTTTCCCGATCGGCCGGAGTTGCCCGTCATCGCCTCCGCGCTGCAGGAGCAGTGGCGACAGGCTGGCATCGCGGTGCAGGTCGGCGTCGGCAATTCGGGCGACATTCCGCTGGGCCACCGCGACGGCAGCCTGCAACTGGGCCTGGCCGCGCGCAACTACGCCACGGTGCCCGACCCCACGGGCACGCTGATGCAGGATTTCGGGGCCTCGGGGGGCGACTGGGGCGCGATGGGCTGGACCAGCGATGCGCTGGTCAAGGCACTTTCCGAGCTTTCGCTCGGCCCATCGTCGGCCGAGCGCACGGCCAGGTTGCGCGCGCAGGTCGCGGCAGTGCTTCAGGCCGAATTGCCGGTGATCCCGATCGCCTGGTACCGCCAACAGGTGGCGGTCAGCCAGCGTGTCGCCGGTGTGAGCCTCGATCCGCTGGAACGGTCCTACCGGCTTACCGCGATGAGGTGGAACGCATGAGCAGGACCATGAATGCCGGAGTGCACAGGACCCACACGGCCTGGAGCGGCATCCTGCTGCGCCGCGGCATCCAGATCGTCGCGTTGGGTCTGCTGGTGGGCACGGTGTGTTTCTTCATGGCCCGCTCTCTGCCGGGCGACATGGCTACCCGCATTGCCGCGGGACGATATGGCTACGACCTTGTGAACAACGCGGCGGCCGATGCCGTGCGAATCGAGCTCGGACTCGACCGGCCCGTGTGGCTCGCACTGCTGCAATGGTGGGGAGAAATCGCGCGACTCGATCTGGGCACTTCATTGGTCACTGGCAATTCGGTGTGGGGCGAAGTGACGCACCAGCTGGGCGCCACCATCGATCTGGCGGTCGCTTCCGTGTTCGTGGCAGCCATCGTCGGCTTGCCGCTGGGGATCTGGTCGGGCCTGCATGCGGGTGGCTGGATCGACCGGCTCACGCTGGTGCTCGCCGTGGTGCTTCGTGCCATGCCGCCGTTCCTGCTCGCGGTGCTGCTGATGGTGCTGGTTGCGGTGCAACTCGGCGCTTTGCCTGTTGCGGGCGACGACCATGCGGGCAGCCTGCTGTTGCCGGCACTCACGCTGGGGCTGGGCCTGGCCGCAGGCCTGGCGCGCGTGACCCGGGCCTCCATGCGCGAAGCGGTAGCTTCGCCGTCCTTCGAATTCGCGCGCACCAAGGGGTTGTCGGACCGGCAAGCGTTGGTGCGCCATGGTTTGCGCCAAGCAGCGACGCCGGTGGTTGCCTATCTCGGCGTACATGCGGTGTTTCTTGTGGAGGGAGCGGTCGTGGTCGAAACCTTGTTCGCCTGGCCTGGGATCGGACATGCGCTGGTGCATGCGGTGTTCGGTCGCGACGTGCCGATGATCCAGGGGGCCGCGCTGTGCATGGGCCTGTTGTTCGTGGTGTTCAACCTGCTGGTGGATGCGGCTTGCCTCGCGCTCGACCCGCGCCGACGCATGGGGGTGACCGCATGAATGGCAGTCTGCTCGACATCCCGGCACTCACCGGCCGAGAGTCGCGGCGCGAGGTAGGGCGCCGTCGCACGGGTCTCTCCATCCTCGCGCTGGTCGCGGTGTTTTCGCTGTTCGGGCCGGCTGTGATCGGCATTGACCCGGCACGCCAGACACTTGCCGACACGCTGCTGCCGCCGGGCGCGGCTCACTGGCTCGGCACCGACGTGCTGGGCCGTAGCGTGCTCGCGCGGCTGGCACACGCGGCGCAGCTCTCACTCGGCCTCGCATTGCTCGCCGCTGTGACCGCAGCCATTCCCGGCGTGCTGCTGGGCGTTGTCGCCAGCTGGCGCGGCGGGCGCATCGAACGTGCGCTGGTCATGCTGGCCGACGCAGTGCTCTCGGTGCCGGGCCTGCTGCTGGTGCTGCTGTTCGCGGCGCTGGCGCCAGGGCGGTACTGGGCGCTCTACATCGGTCTGTCGCTCTCGCTGTGGGTCGAATACTTCCGCGTTGCCCGCGCGGCGAGCCGGCCGGTGCTCGCGGGTGATGCGGTGCAGGCTTCGCGCCTGCTGGGCTTCGGGTCGGGCTACGTCCTGCGCAGGCACCTGCTGCCCGCACTCGCTCCGGTGCTGGGGACATTGCTGGCCTTCAGTGCGGCGCAGGCCGTGCTCGCGCTTGCCGCGCTGGGCTTTATCGGCGTCGGACTGCAGCCGCCTACACCCGAACTGGGATTGATGATGATCGAGTTTCTTCCCCACTACGAAGAAGCGCCGTGGCTCATCGCAGCGCCGGTGGCGCTCCTGATGTTCCTGGTGCTCGGCATGATGCTGCTGGCCGCAGAGGGGGAAACGGCATGACCGCTTCTGTTCTGCTGGCTGTCGAGAACCTCTGCGTGCACGTTGGGGCCAGGCCGCTGCTGCGCAATGTGTCTTTCAAACTTCGCGCAGGCGAAGTGCTGACGCTGCTCGGCGAAAGTGGTGCTGGAAAATCGCTGCTGGCGCAGGCCGTGATGGGTAACCTTCCGGCTGCATTACGCGCTGGTGGTTCGGTCACATTGGACGGCATCGAAAGCCGTGCCGAGGACGCCCGCGTGCGTCGCCCGCATTGGGGCCGCACGCTCGCGTTGCTGCCCCAGGAGCCCGCGATGGCGCTGGATCCGCTGATGCGCATCGCGCCTCAGTTGGCCGAAACGCACGAGCTGGTTCGCGGCGCGGCCTTCGAAGCGGCAGGGGCTGCCGCCGTGAGCGACCTGAGGACGGCGGGATTGGCTGCCTCCGCGCGGCAGTATCCGTGGCAGCTCTCCGGCGGCATGGCGCAGCGTGCTGCCGCAACGGTCGCCAGCGCGGGCGGCGCGCGCATCCTGCTGGCCGACGAACCCACCAAGGGCCTTGATGGGCATTGGCGCGATCACACCGTTGCGATGCTTCAGGCGGTGCAGCGTGCCGGTGGCTGCGTGGTGGTCATCACGCACGATCTGCGCGTTGCGCAGGCTCTCGGTGGGCAACTGATTGTTCTGCGCGCTGGCGAAGTGGTGGAACAAGGTGACTCAGCCACCATTCTGGCGAGTCCGCAGCATGCATTCACGCGGCGGTTGGTCGAGGCCGATCCTGCGCATTGGCCCAGGCGCATTGCAGCGGTCGCGGGGGCACCAGTGCTGAGTGCGCAAGACCTGTCGAAAGGCTTCGGTGGCAGATCGTTGTTCGACAGCCTCGACCTGCAGATTCACGCCGGCGAGCGTTTCGTGGTGCAGGGGCCCAGCGGGACCGGCAAGAGCACGCTGGGTAACGTCCTGCTGGGCCTGCTGCCGGCCGATCGGGGCGTCGTGCGTCGTGCCGAAGGCCTGGCTTCGACCGCTTTTCAGAAGCTCTACCAAGACCCGGTCGGCTCGTTCGCTCCCCGCATCAGCCTGGAAAATTCACTGCGCGATGTTGCTGCACGTCATCGTTGTGCGTGGTCGACCGTGCTGCAGCAGCTCGAACGGCTGGGCGTGCCCGCCGACCTGCTGGCACGCCGGCCAGCAGAAGTCTCCGGTGGCGAGTTGCAACGCGTCGCGCTCGCGCGCGTTCTCACCGTGCGGCCAGCGCTGGTCTTTGCCGACGAGCCAACGTCGCGATTGGATCCGGTGTCCCAACAGGAAGCGATGACTGTCCTGCTCAATGTTCTGGAGGAGCGCGGTGCCGCGCTGATGTTAGTGACGCACGATGACGATATTGCGAATGCCGTCGGAACGAATCGATGGAGGTTCGCAGAGCCCTGAATTCCCGGCCATCATCCGCGCGCTAGCCTTACTTGGTGGTGTAGCTGCTGGGCGCTGTGCGGGCTAGGATTCTTACTTCAGATCGACCCTGCCTTGTGGGAGTTTTGCGCTATTGGGGGGCATCGAACGTACTGCTTACCCTCGATTTCCTCGAGCGCTGACGCTCAAGGATGTTGGATTCCGCCGATCTCCAAATCTAGGGTCAGAGATTGGCGGAATCAAACAGCCAGCGCATTGTCCAGCTCCGAAACCCTCTCGCAGACTCCCGCGGCGTATATCTCCGCGGCCGACGCAGGAAGCGTCTTGTTCTCGGATCCGATCTCGGCGAGTCCCTTCTTCAGGTACCTCGTGATGAACGGCCTCAGGATGTGAAGGCCGGGATGGTCCGTCAAGTCCCAACGGTGCTCTTTTGGAATCACTAGCTGCCTCCTGATCGGATGACGGTCAGCATGCGCAAGCAGGCGCCGCTGGCACGCCAAGCACGGCTGATGAGGCCAAGGTGAGCGAAGTAGGTGCTGCCGAAGCCATGGCGGTTCCTGCAGTCATCAAGCTTGTTCTCGATGGTCACGAACATTTCTGCTGCAGCGAAGTGGGCCGCCCTGCGGCAGGCATTGGACGACCAGCTCTGAGCCTTCCAAAAAGGAAGGCATCCTTCAACCCTGAGTGCAGCGCCCCCACCATCAACGCTCCTTTGACGGCTAGTGCCAGACGCCAAGCGAGCGCTCTGCAGCGCCCAGGTGCCTCGCGAGCGCGCCTCCGTAAGCCTTGAAGGCGAACTCCTGCAGAAGCAGCCCGCGAAGCTTGCGCATGTCCTCTTCCAAAGCGCTCCGCTGGGGCCAATCAGGACGGAGGATCGGTTTTACCGAAGTGTTGCTGATCTCGTAGATAGCCAATACCTCAGCATCGGACACGTCTTCCTCGGCCGAGGTCCTCATAAGGAATTCGCGCAGCACATCGCGCACGGATTCGAGATGCGTCTTGATCCCGGCCCGCCGGCGACAAAGGCTGATCAGCTTGTTGAGCAATAGCCCCGCTTCTCTGTGAAACGTGAGCGGAGGTCTCGCGGGATCGTCGTGCTGCATCCGAGCGCGCGGTACTGGCTTGGCCTTGGGGATTGGCTGCCCCGCCAGAGGACTGTTGAAGCGCGGCGTCGCAGTTGCAGATTCCCCCGCCCAATGATCTGCCGTGCACAGGGGGATTCCGTCGACTGCTGCGACTAAAGGTTTCACGGGCACGCCACTGAAGGCGTGACTGATGAAGTAGATCTGCGATCCACTCTGCTGGAGAGGGTTGTACATGCCTCGCCAAGTGGCCTTGGCGATGACCTGCAGATGGCTGATGGCCCATCTTTCTCGCTCTTGCTCCTCGCGCTCGCCGATGGCCCGCTTATACGGCTCGTCCACGAACAGGTAGCGTCGTGTCGCGGGATCGAACCATACGCTGGGATGATCGGAATGCGGGATGCAGTTGCGCGAATTGCCGCTGGGATAGACGCGGCTGTAACTGGCGGAAGGCCGCAGTCGGGTGGCATCCATGAACTGGAAAACCCGGGCTGCAGCGCATGCGTGTTCACGAGCTTCCATTTGCCCGCTGCAGTAGTGCTTGCCTTCCAGATGGTCGGAGGCCATGGGCTGTAGGTCGTACAGTGAGCGGTTGTGGGCCAACTGTTGAGCCGTGATCAGCGATGTCCAGGCAGCCGAGAGCTGAATCGTGAGGGTCTCTCGGCCTCGCTCGCCGCTCTCCTTGTCCTTCCAGTAGAACGTAAGAAAAAGCGGATACAAGTCCGACCGCGCATCCGCCAACGGTGTTGCGGCGACATGAACTGCCAACATTCGCTGGGCGTGGGCATAGTTCTGGAAACGGGCAGTCTGGGCCGCGCTGTCGAGGGCCGCAGCGTGAGAGGCGCCGGTCGCGTGCTTGATCTGTCGGGCGAGGCTCTTGATGCCGCCAATCGATGAGGGGACAGGGGAATTCATGAACATGACAGTTCTCCACGGTCCACATCGAAACGTCACCCGCTACCGTCTCCACATGGACCTTGAGAAAAGGCATGTCAGGAGTTTGATGAATCGAAGGGCAATACTCTCGGAGCTTCGCTGCTGCGGGCGGCGTGCCTTTGCCAAAGGCGAAGCGGCATTATCTCGTTTTCCTTAGGGCTTCGCAAACGCACGCGAAACCGTCCAGCGACAGCCCGAAAAGCGTTCACGGCAAAACAAGCGGGGGGAGGCTGCCGGCGAGGGCCAAGATCAGATCCTCGATCAGGTGTGGGAACTCTAGCGAACCTCTGATCCACTGCGCAGGTCGTGCGCAGTGGGCCCGCCTTAAACCGTTACAGGCTTGTTAGCAGTGGCCTGCACGGGAATGTGGGCGCGTTCTTCCTTGATGCGGTTGGCGCTGTCCACGAACACCAGCTTGGGCTTGTAGCCCGCCACTTGGTCTTCGGGCACCAGGCCGAAGGCCGCGATGATGATCAAGTCGCCCACAGAGGCCCGGCGCGCGGCCGAGCCGTTGACCGAGATGATGCCGGTGCCCCGCTCGCCGCGGATCGCATAGGTGACGAAGCGCTCGCCGTTGTTGATGTTCCAGATGTGGACCTGCTCGTTCTCGGCCAGGTTGGCGGCATCCAGCAGGTCTTCGTCGATGGCGCAGGAGCCTTCGTAGTGCAGTTCGCAGTCGGTGACGGCCACGCGATGGATCTTGGACTTGAGCAGGGTGCGGAACATGGAACGGACTCTTTCTCTCTACGAAAAGGTGGATCAGTCTGGCGTCCATCGATGAACACACCAGGATGAAGGGCGCCGCAGGCGCGGTGAGCGAAGGATAGTCGAGCCGCCGGTGGCGTCCGCGCTCGCAGCCTCCATCCTTGCGATCTCCGGCCCTTCAGGCCTGCGCGCTGCGCTTGCCGAGAGGCAGGGAGGATGGTGGATGGGGTTGGCTTGCTGTCCCTCTCATCGTTGCACGCCGTTCTCGCCGTCAAGGTCTGCGCGCAATGGCATTGCGCTTGCGTCCTGGCGGCCGTCTTCGAACCCTGACAGCTGCGCTGCGGCGTGCCGGTTTCGGTCTCGGGCAATCCCGCCCGATTCACGGAGCCGACTATGTCGCACGATCTCTTCTCCTCCCTCGTTTCCTTCGAGTTCTCCGCCTCTGTTCCTCTTCTCGTTCGCGATGTCGCGGGCGAATACCGTCCGGCCAAGGCCGATGAGGTGCTGCTTGCGGCGCAGCGGCTGCTGGCAAGGCGGGTGCGTGGCAGCGACGCGCTGTCTTCGCCTGAGCTGGTGCGGGACTCCTGTGTCTGCGGCATGGAGCGCTGGAGTGCGAGGTGTTCGCTGTTGTGCATCTGGATGTGCAGTGCCGAGTGCTGGACTATGTGGAGATGTTCCGAGGCACGGTTGCACAGAGTTCGGTGTATCCACGTGAGGTGGTCAAGGACGCACTGGCGCGCAACAGTACAGCGCTTCTGCTGGTGCATGGCCATCCCTCGGGATCGGCAAAGCCGTCGCTGGCTGACGAAGCGCTCACGCAGACCCTCAAGTCGGCCCTGTCCCTCGTGGACGTGCGGGTGCTGGATCACCTGATCATCGGTGGCTGCGATATCTACTCGATGGCCGAGCATGGGTTGATGTAGCAAAGGGGGCTTCGGCCCCTTTTGTATTTTCCACTCGCATGCGCGCTGCGCGCGTGCTTCTGGCCGGCGGCCGGTGCCGGCCGATTCCCTCGATTTCATTTCTCCGGTGGCGGCACCCGCCACCTGCGCGCCGCTGTCTGCGGCTTGCCTGGCCTCTGCGTGCGCTCCCCCCGTCAAGGGCCGCTGCGGCGCCCGTGTCCTCGGCTTCGCCTGCGGGCCGCGCCAGCGCCTTCGCTGTTCTCCCTTGACGGCGCACCCGCGCCGGCCCCAGCCGGCCTGTATGGCCGCGAAAGGGCTTCGCGGCCCCTGCGGAGCCCAACACCCAAGGAGAGCGCCTATGCACAGACCCACACCCTGAATCCAGTTTCGGTTTTTGTTTTCCCAGTTTTGTTTTCCAACGTCCCGACATGGGACAGGAGTTCGATCATGAATACTGTTGATGCGTCAGAAGTTTCCGCCCTTGAAGCAGCCGTACCTGCGCAGAACATGCTGTTGGTGCCGCTTTCGCGGCTGCGCCCGCGCCCGTCCAAGCGCAACGTGCGCCGCAAGGCGCGCACGTCGATTGCTGCGCTGGCTGCAAGCATCCGGCGTCTGGGCCTTCTGCAAAACCTCACCGTGATTCCTTGCGGCGATGACGGTGACTTCGAGGTCGTCGCCGGTGGGCGCCGCCTCGCGGCCCTGAAGCTGCTCGCCAAGAAGCGGCGCATCCCAGAGGATTGGTCGGTGCCTTGCATGCTGGTGGCCGACACGCTGGCGCGCACGGCGAGCCTCACCGAGAACGTGCAGAGGGAGGCCATGGGACCGGTCGAAGAACTGCTCGCATGGAAGGCCCTTGTGGCCGAAGGCCGCTCGGTGGAGGCCATCGCGGCGGACTTCGGCGTGATGCCGTTGGTGGTCAGACGCCGGCTGCGGCTCGCCAACGTCTCGCCGCGCCTGCTGGCGGACTATCAGACCGGCGCTGCGACCCTCGAACAGTTGATGGCGCTCGCCATCACCGACGACCACGCGGCGCAGGAGGCCGCGTTCTACGACAGCCCCGCATGGCAGCGCAGCCCCGAGGCGCTGCGTGATCATCTGACCCATGAAGAGATCGATGCCAGCCGCGATGCGCTGGCCCGTTTCGTCGGACTGGAAACCTACGAGGCCGCAGGAGGTGGTGTGCGGCGCGACCTGTTCTCGGACGAAGAGCAGGGAGGCTATCTCACCGATGCCGGATTGCTGGACACGCTCGCGCGTCACAAGCTCGCCGATGTTGTCGAGCAGGTTCAGCTGGAGGGCTGGGGGTGGGTGGAGGTCGCGCCGCGCGCCACGGCTGCCGAGCTGCACGTGTTCCAGCGGGTACGGCGCACGCGCCGCGACCCGAGCAGGGCCGAGGCCAAGCGCATTGCCAAGCTTGAAGGAAAACAGAACGAGCTACAGGACCGTCTCGATGACGAGGATGCGGAACTGAGCGAGGACGGCGTGCAGGCTCTGCAGGAGGAGCTGAACCGGCTCGGCAACGAGCTGGAAGCCATCGAGCAGACCCTGACGGTTTATCCGCCCAGTGCGGTGGAAATGGCGGGTGTCGTGGTGTCCGTGGACCACATGGGCGGCGTGGTGGTGCACCGTGGGCTGCTGCGCGAGGAACAGGCCAAGACGTTACGGGCGCAAGAGCGGCAGAAGGCCGGTGCGGCAGGCGTGGAGCGCAATGGTTACGGCGGCGATGCTGATGAGTCGGTCAAGTCCGGTATCTCGGAGAAGCTGGCGAAGCGGTTGAGCGCGCATCGCACAGCCGCCTTGCAGGCCGAGGTCGCCCGGCATCCGCAGGTGGCATTGGTGGCTGTCGTGCATCGGCTCGCGCTGCGCGTGGTCTTCGACAGCTACGGTTCGGGTGGTTCTCCCGTCGACATCATCGCCACCCCGCAGGATGGGCTGACGCAGCATGCCCCGGATGTGGGGGGCTCGCCTGCGGCGGTGGGCATGGGCAAGGTCCGCGAGGCATGGGCGGGCCGCTTGCCGAAAGAGCCCAAAGCTCTCTTTGCCGAACTGCTGGCCCTGCCGCAAGGCGAGCTGCTGTCGTTGCTGGCGGTGTGCGTGGCTTCCACCGTCAGCGTGCTGGCATCCCGCGAGGACGAGGTGCCTGCCGCCGGGTTGGCCGAGGCCGTGAGCCTCGACATGCATGACTGGTGGGCGCCGACCGCCGAAGGCTACTTCGCGCATGTCTCCAAGGCGAAGGCGCTGGAGGCGGTGCTGGCCTTCGCACCCGATCACGTGACCCGGCTGTCCAAGCTCAAGAAGGCCGAGATTGCGAGCGAGGCCGAAAGGCTCGCGGCCGGGACCGGGTGGCTGCCGGTGATGTTCAGGGGCAAGGCAGAACCGAGCCCTGAGACGCCAATATCGTCTGGAATCGACGCGGTGCTGGAAGCGGATGAAGCCGCTGCCGAGGCCGAAGAGCGCGAGGGGCTGGCGGCAGTCGCCTAAGCATGAGGCCCCGGCCGGAGGCCGGGGCCTTGGATGCGCGAGAAAAAACGCGCGCGGCAAGTATGCCGCGCGCGTTTTCGTTTGCGATGAGGGTGGGGACGATGGACGCGCCGTGGCGGCGTTGCGTGTCCCAAGCAATCGGAATTTCCTGCGCCGTGGTACGCCCCGCCATGCCCCGTTAGGTTGGCTTCGCCGACACATCGCGTGAGCATCGTGAGAGTTCCAGTCCAGGGGCGTACGCATCTGTCTCTGATCTTGAAAACACAGCGATGTCACCTCTCACATTCTCATGAACCAGCAAGGCGTCAGCGAAATCTGTTTTGAAGAAACCTATGCGGTGTCGCATGACCAGACGGCACGGTCTTTGTTCGCGAGACTGCCGCATGGCCGCGAATACGCGCAAACGTTGATCGAATGTCTGGCGACCGGGTACCTGGTTGCGGTGGTCGAGTCCATCTGCGTCCGCGAAATGCAGATGCATATCGACGCGATGATGGAGGTGGTCGTAGGGCGCACTGTGCATATCGAGCATCTCGGCCCCATTCCACCGACGACACGGCTGCGACTGCGGGGATGGGTCGAGGGTCTCGGCGAGCGCAGTGCGACATTCCGTGTCCAGGCCTATGACGACCACGAGCTCGTACTCGACGGGACCGTCACGCTGGTGGCGGCGCATCGGGCCAGCATCGAGTCGCGTATCGCCACGAAGGTCGATGCGCTTGAGGCGGCCCGCGGCGGTGGACAACAGGGCTGACGGCCGGGAACGACGGGTCATCCCGCGTCACGGTTCAGGCTCTTTCCGTAGATATCTGACTTTCTTCCATGCCGCTGATGCCGATCACGTCTGCCGCCTCGACGCTGTGGGACGTTCCGGCGGCGCTTTCCTGGTCAGCCGGCATGGACCTGGACTGCGTCCGGGGCCTGCCGGAGAGCCGTTGCTGCGGTACCGGTGCCTGGGCCATGCATCCTTTCGGATCAGGTGCACGCCCACGGCCTTGTATTTGTCGTGAATCCTGGCGCGGGCACGGCGGCGCTTCTCTTCGTTGCGCTTCGCCTCGGGCTTCCTCGCCGCAACCGTACGGCCCGACAAATTTCCCCGACCTGCGGTCTTCCTCGCGAGGCAAATTTGTCGGGCCTTCCGGTCCTCCACTCGCGTTGCGGCCTTCGGTGCGACGCGCCCGGACCCGCACCGTCCGGATCACGCCAAGGCCGCGATGGGCGCGGACCTGGTCAACTTCGAAAGGACTTCATCATGGCCAACATCGGCACCTTCACCGCACAGAACAACGGCTTCACCGGCACGGTTCGCACCCTGACGCTCAACGTCAAGGTCAAGATCGCGCCCAGCGACAAGGAAAGCGAGAACGCCCCGGACTACCGCATCGTGGCGGGCACCGGCTACGAGATCGGCGCGGCCTGGAAGAAAGTCAGCAAGGCGGACCGGCCCTACCTGTCGGTAACGCTGGACGATCCGTCGTTCCCGGCGACCATCTATGCCCGCCTGGTCGAAGGCGACGACGGCGCGCACAACCTGATCTGGTCGCGCAGCAAGGGCGACTGATCGCCGCCCCGTGCCCCGCCTGCAGGCGGGGCGCTTCACCTCTGAGTTTCACCAACGGCCCGCGCTTGCCGCGGGCCGTTTCACTGCTGCGAGCCCGTACCGAATCGCGGAAGTACGGATTGGCGTCAGTCCGTACTTCCTGATTTGCTGATCTATGAATCGTCGCCATTCCGACTTTGCGGTTCTACGGATGCACGAGCAGCAGTGGATGTGCGGAAGCGGTTCTTCGGATCCGTGGGTTCGTGCAGAGACGCGTCGCAGGTTTTACGAATCGGCGTGCACACGGTTTGGCGGCGAAGACATTCGTGCGTCTCCCGGCGGTGCCGGGCCGGGCTGTCGTGCGATGCACCGAGCCGCCGGTGGCGTCTCGCCCCTTCTGGCTTCCATCCCTGACGCCTGCGGCCTTCACTGCGCTCCCGGCCTGCGCGCTTCGCTTGCCACGACAGGGGAGGGCTGGCTTGCTGTTCCCTTCATCGTTGCACGTCGTTCTCGCCGTCAAGGTCTGCGCGCACGTCGTGCGCTTGCGGCCGGCGGCCGTCTCTCGAACCCTGACGGCTGCGCTGCGCCGTGCGGCTTCCGGTCTCGGGCAATTCCGCCCGATTCCTTCCAAGGAGAAAGACCATGACGAAGCTCATTACCGACGAACAACGCGCGCAGCTGCTGGCCAATGGCCGGGAATCGGTCGAGAACTCTCACTTCGATCCGCGGCCGGTGGTCAAGCTGTTCACGCCCAATGCGGGCGCGACGTGGCTGTTGACCGAACTCGATTCCGAAGACATCGCGTTTGGACTCTGCGATCTCGGGCAAGGTTTTCCCGAGCTGGGCTATGTGAGTCTGGCGGAGCTGGAGAGTTTGCGTGCGAGGTGGGGGTTGCCCATCGAGCGCGATCTTCATTTCGTCGCTGACAAGCGGTTGAGCGGCTACGCGCGCGAGGCGCGGCTGGCAGGTCGCATCGTGGCGTAGCGCCGCGGGCGTCAGCCTTCTGCGGGAGGCTGGTGCCATTCCTTCGGCAACCTGGCCTCTGTCTCGAGCATCAGCTCGCCGGCGCTGCGGCCCAGTGCCCGAGCGATCCTGAGCACCAGAACCAGCGTCGGCATGTGCTCGCCGCGCTCGATCTTGCCCATGTGAGAGCGCTCGATGCCGGCGAGGTGCGCCAGCGTTTCCTGGGCGATGCCGTCTTCGGTTCTCAGTGCGCGCACCACAGCGCCGAACGCCAGCGCCGGCGCGACCTCGAAGGTCGTCGCGCCGGTAGGGCGTCCTCGCTGAATGGCTCGCTTCTGCATGGACAGAAGCGTCTCGTTTCAGCACAATTTAAACCACGTTATCTTTAACTCATGTCGTTGTTTTCGGGATCTACCCGCGTGCAGAAATCCTCCTACACCTGTCCTTGTGGCACTAGCACCCGGTCATTTTTTTGAGGGCCCAATGACTTTTCTCACCGAGCAGCAGCGCGCCGAGATGCTAGCCAACGGTACGGCGCGCGCCCGTGGCCAAGCCATCGACCCCTATCCCGTCGTCAAGCTGTACACGTTGGACGCCGCAGCGTGCTGGCTGCTCACCGAACTCGATGCCGACGGTGATCGCGCCTATGGGCTGACCGATGCCGGTACAGGCTTTCCTGAACTCGGACACGTGAGCCTGTCCGCGCTAGAGCGTGTGCGCGGTCCCCAGGGCCTGCGCATCGTCGCCGATCCGCATTTCAGGGCGCGGCAGCCGTTGTCCGGCTACGCGGCCGACGCGCAGCGCGACGGATCGATCAACGCTTGAACTTCCATGGCGGGTGGGGCGCACGGGATCGTCGCCGCTCGAGCGACAGCGCATCGCTGCAAAAGCCAGCCATGCCGGCCATGCCTGTGGCAGTCTTCGCGCAAGCAAGAAGAAGTGAGTTCTGCCATGACCGACCGCAAGGCCGAAGGCCTGCCGAGCGCGACCTGGCGCGCGTCGGCGGCCTACCTCTACACGCTCGATCTCGACAGCCCTGCGCTTGCGTGGGAGTACCTGCGCCGCCATCCGCAGTACCAAGCGGACTGGGCACGTCGCGCCGCATCGCTCAAGCGGTGG
Source organism: Variovorax sp. 10L421 (assembly GCF_056395365.1). Taxonomy (NCBI): domain Bacteria; kingdom Pseudomonadati; phylum Pseudomonadota; class Betaproteobacteria; order Burkholderiales; family Comamonadaceae; genus Variovorax; species Variovorax sp. 10L421. Next base: position 60,626 of record NZ_JBFTJJ010000022.1, on the reverse strand, counting down.
GGGTTGCGACAGCGCCGAAGACCCCCGTCTCGATGCGCGCGAAGCGCGACCGTACTGGATCGCGGCGGCTGACGAGTTGCTGCACGTGCGCGCTTCGCGCGCGCACGGTGCGCCGACCCGACCGGCCTTCGACCTTTGGCGCGTGCCTGGCCGCAAACGCCTCGCGCTCGATGGCACTGGCCTGATGCTGCTGACCGAGGTGTCCGCGCAGCGGCTGCGCATGTCGCTGGCGGACGACCTCTGCGATGGCGCGGCCTACGCTTGCACCGTCCCGCTCGGTCCCGGCCTGCGCGGCCAGCTGGATGCGTTCAACGCGCAGGCGCAGGTTCTTCAGGGCCATGCGCCGGTCGAGGATTCCACGCGGGCTGTCACCCGCGCCGCGCTGCTGCATCTTCGCGCCCTGCAGGCGCTCGACGGCGCGCAAGCCGACGCGTCGCACCGCGAGATTGCCCAAGCGCTATTCGGTCTCGAGGCCGTGATGGGCTGGCACGCCGATGGCGAACTGCGCGCTCAGGTCCGGCACCTGCTGCGGCGGGCTGAGTGGTACATGGGCGGTGGCTATCTGACCCTCGCGGGCATACCGCGCACCGCAGTCGAGTCCCCCGGAGACGAACTGGTGCGCTGAATATCTCCCTGCGCAAAAAGGCCCTTACTCCCGAGACTGCCTCCATTGGGCTGCGAATGGTTCGCGGCCCCGCGACAACGATGGAGGCCCTCATGGCAAGTGCCAGTTCCCTGTTTACCGCCCGCGCTTCGACGGCTGCGCCGCGGCCCCTGCGGTGCCCACCGCCCCGGTCAACCCCGAGTTCCTGACCACCGATGAGGCCGGCGCCTTCCTGCGCCTGTCCCCGCGCACGCTGGAGAAGCATCGCGTGCTCGGCGGGGGGCCGCGCTTTCGGAAGTTCGGCGCGCGCGTGGTCTACGCGGTCGAGGATCTGCGGGCCTGGGCGAACAGTCGGGCCTACGAGATGACCTCCGATCCCGGTTACGTGCAGCGCGACTCCGTCCGCTGACCGGCAAGCAGGGCAGGGAGCATCACCCATGTCGAAGCGTCCGAGCGAACGCGAACAGCTGCCGCTGTTCCGCGCGCTGCCGGGCGCTGACATGCCGCTGCGCGATGCGCAGGACCTGATGGCCTACCCGTTCTTCTCGCTGGCCAAGTCGCCGCGCACCGTGCCGATCCGCTTCGAAGCCGGCGGTGTCTCGCTCACCGTCGAAGGGGTGCCCGAGCACGGCATCGCCACGATCTGGGATGCGGACGTGTTGATCTGGGCCGCGAGCCAGATCGTCCAGGCCAAGAAGGAAGGCATCGCGCCTTCGCGCCTGATGGTCGCCACGCCCTACGAGATCCTGCGCTTTGCGCAGCGCGGCACCGGCCGCAGCGACTACCTGGCGCTGCGCGCCGCGCTGGACCGGCTGCAGTCCACCACCGTCGCCACGACGCTGCGCCAGCGGGAGCGTCCGAACGGTGCGATGCGCGTGCACCGCTTCTCCTGGATCAACGAATGGAAGGAGTACATCCGACCCGACGGACGCGCCGACGGCATCGAGTTGATCCTGGCCGACTGGTTCTTCTCGGGCGTGATGGACGAGGCCTTGGTGCTCACGCTCGATCCCACGTACTTCCGGCTTTCCGGCGGCATCGAGCGTTGGCTATACCGGCTGGTGCGCAAGCACGGCGGCCGGCAGCCCGGGGGCTGGCGCTTTGCAATGCGCCACCTGCATCTGAAGTCCGGAAGCCTGCAACGCCATTCCGACTTCGCGCTGCAGGTGCGCCATCTGGTGCGGCGCCAGGCGCTGCCGGGCTACCGGCTGTCCATCGAGCGCAGTGGCGGCATGGAGTCGTTGGCTTTCCGGCCGATGCAGGGTGAACCGTTTCAAAGCGACTTATCCACAGTTTCTGTTGAAGAACCTGTGGATGACGTGGGGATGGGCTCGGTGGATCGCCCGCACGACGCTCGGTGGATCACCCGCAGAAACATCGGTGGATCACCCGCACCGATCGGTCCGAAGGCCGCGCCCGGCAACGGTTTCGGGCCTCCCTAAACATCTAAAGGGATACATAAATGGAAGTCACGCGCGCGCGAGCCGAAGCTGCTCAAACAACAGGCAGTGCTTCGATCGAAGCAGCCCAAGCGGGCCAGACAGCCGAGAACCACTCGCGGGAAAGTGAGCCGCGGCCCGGGAAGGTGATCGCGCTGCTGAACCAGAAGGGCGGCGCGGGCAAGACAACGCTCGCCACGCATCTGGCCGGCGAGCTGGCGATGCAAGGCCAGCGCGTCACGCTGCTCGATGCCGACCCGCAGGGGTCGGCCTTGGACTGGGCGCAGCGGCGTCTCCAGAACGGCCAGAAGCGGCTCTACGGCGTCTTTGGGCTCGCGAGGGACTCGCTGCACCAGGAGGCGCCGCAAATCGCCTTGGAGGCCGACCACGTGGTCATCGATGGCCCACCCCGGGTCGCGGCCCTCGCGCGCTCCGCGCTGCTGGCGGCCGACCTGGTGCTGATCCCGGTGCAGCCCAGCGCCTACGACGTATGGGCCAGCCACGAGATGGTGCAGCTCGTGATCGAAGCGAGGGTGTTTCGGCCGCAACTGCGCGCGGCCTTTGTGATCAACCGGCGCGTGGTGGGGACGGTCATTGGGCGCGAGGCGCGCGCGGCGTTGGCCGATCAGCCGTTCGCCGCCCTGTGCGCCGAAATCTCTCAGCGCATCGTGTTCGCCGACAGCGTTGCCGCGGGGCGGCTCGCCTGCGAAGCGGCGCCGACGTGCGCCGCGGCGCGCGAGATCGCTGCGCTGGCGCAGGCCGTGCGGGAGATGCTGCGATGACGTCGCGAGCGACATCCGCATCGCCGAAGCGGGCGCCGATCGGCCGCAGGCCGGCTGCCGATCCGGCGTCGGCCTGGGTGCGACGGGCCGACGAACCGGCGGCCGCAGTCAAGGCATCGATCTACACCGCGCGTCTGACCATCGACGTGACGCCCGCGCTGCGTGGACACATCAAGGTCGTCGCGTTCAAGCGCGGCATGACCGCGGCCGAGATGCTGCGCGAGCTGCTGGAGCGAGAGTACGGCGGAGGTGAACCGTGATGCAGCCACCGCCGCTCTCTGCGCGGCCCTCGCCCCCAGCCGCGTGGTCCCCGGGGACCACGCGCGGGGCCATCCCCATGCGGGTGTCACTGGCTTTCGTCGAGCATCGCGTCAACGTCTGGCTGCGCTTCGGTCGGCCGGCGCGCGAGACCATCCTCGACCGCTGGCGGCGCGTCGCGATCTTCGAGTCGGGTGCGGTCTGCTGCCGTGTCAAGTGGATCGGCAACGACTATGGCACGGCGCTCTGGCACCTGATGGTGCTGCAGGCCCCCATGCCGCCCGACGGCGCACAGCGCGTTGCCGGTGTACAGCCGGGCGCGCGCATTCTGCTGCGCGCCGATGGCGAGAGCCAGGTCAAGGCCGTGCTCGCGGCGGTCGACGCCATCGAGGCCTTGGGCATCGACCCGTGCGCGGTGGCCGTCACGTACTGGCGCACGGTCGGCAATCGGCTGGCTGCGCGCCAGCCGCTGCCGGCCTACACCGCCGAGCGGCATGCGGCGCATCTGGCGCGCGGGGCGCTGCGATGACACCGCGCCTGCTCTTCGCCTGTATGGGCGTCGGCCTGGCTGCGCTGTGCGCGCCCGCCGCCATGCCGGTGGCGACACGCGATCGCGTGCTCGTGGTCTACAACCCGAGCGACAGCTTGCCGCGCGGTTGGTACCGCATCGACGGCCTGGACAGTGCAGCCTCGCTGCACGTCGGCAGCATCGTGCTGGCACGGCTTCCGGCCGACGTGGCCGCCTTCGCGGCACGGCGCGGCTACCTGCCGAGCGGCGTGCCGATCCTCAAGCGCATTGGCGCCCGTACGCCGCAATCGGTGTGTGTTTGCGATCAGCTCGTGCGCATTGACGGTGCCGTGGCGGCGAGCCTGCGAACGCATGACAGCGCGCTTCGCCCATTGCAAGCCTGGTCGCAGTGTCGTCCCCTCGCAGCAGACGAGTTGTTCCTGCTCGGTGACACGAATCCGGCGTCGTTCGACAGCCGGTATTTCGGGCCCATCTCTGCGTCGGCCGTGCTTGGGGTCGCGCGGCCTTTGTGGACATGGAGTGCGCCATGAACTGCGCGGCTTCCTGCGACCAAGCACGCTGCCGAACTGCAGCCGGACGTGCGTCCGCGCTGTACTCCGTCGTGCAGAGGGCCCGCCGCCAGGGTGCAGCGCGAGCTGCACCACCGCGGACCTTCGGGCAGCGTTGCGCACCCCGTGCGCGGCTGGCGGCAAGTCGGAGCCGGGAGCGCATGCGGAGGGCGGAGACGGAGGGCCAGATAAAAGGGGCGACACGCCGCCACCCGCGAAGCCCGTCTGCACGTAATGTGGGCGCGGCACGGCACCGGTTGGTGCCGGTGCCGTGCCGGTGCGCAAAGTCGCATCGGTGGGACATTGGGCGCGTGCCGCTTTCGATCCCTTGCGCGTCATTGCTCGGGAGTGCCCGCCTTGGCTTCGCGTAAGGAACTGGATGGCGAGCGCTTTCGCGTTCGGCCGGCGGCCCCAAAGTCCCGCGCAGGACCGCGCCCGGAGCGCTTCGTGTCCCGGGTGCTCAGGGAAGTTTCGAAGACCGGTGCCAAAGCGTCCGGCAAACGAGCAGGGCGACCCGCGTCGACCTTTGGCCGAGGCCGAGGCCGAGTCGCGGCGGGCATGGCAGTCGATCGCCTAGGCGAGCATGCCCGGCGCGTGGTCATCAAGGGCCGCTTCGTGGTGCTCCGGAAAGCCGGCGTGAACTCGGTATCCACCCACCTGCGTTACATCGAGCGCGATGGGGTGACACGTGACGGGCAGCGAGGCCAGGCCTACGGGCCCGGCACGGATGTCGCCGATCTGAAGGCTTTTGAGGAGCGGGGCAGCGGAGATCGCCACCAATTCCGCTTCATCGTCTCGGCCGAGGATGCGATGGAGCTGGAAGACCTACGCGGCTTTACGCGACAACTGATGCAGCGCATGGCGGTGGATCTGGAAACGCCGCTGGACTGGGTGGCGGTCGACCACTGGGACACCGACAACCCGCACACCCACATCGTGCTGAACGGCCGGACCGCCGGCAAGGAAGACCTCATCATCGCGCCGGACTACATCGCCCAGGGCATGCGCCTGCGCGCCAGCGAGATCGCGACCGAATGGCTGGGGCCGCGTACTGAGTTGGAAATGCGGCAAAGCCTGCAACGGGAAGTCGAGCAGCAGCGGTTCACGGGCCTGGACAGGGCCTTGTTGCACCAAGCCGTGGCGGAGACCGTGGACCTGACCGGTCGGCCCGGAGACCGCGAGCGCCAGAACTTGCTGCGGGCACGGCTGCAGCGGCTCGAAGCCATGGCGTTGGCTGAACGGATCGACGCCAACCGATGGCGGCTGGCGCCAAACATGGCGCGCACGTTGACTGAGATAAGCGAGCGCGAGGAGGCACTGGACATCATGCGCCGGGCACTTCAGGGCCAGCAGCGCGAATGTGTTTTTGATGGCGCGTCGGTAACTCCAGTCATGGGCCGCATCGTCGGCAAGGGGCTGGCTGACGAACTGCACGACCGGGGCTACCTGGTGGTCGACGGCATCGATGGCCGGGCGCACTACCTGAAACTACCGGGTCGTGCCGATCTGTCGGCGCTGCCGGTGGGCGGCATAGTGGAAGCAAAGCCGCCGGGGCGGGAGCGGGCCGTGGACAACTCCATTGCGGCCATCATCCAGGATGGCATCTACAAGTCCGCCGACCATCTGGTCCGACTAGAGCAGGCGGCAGACCGCGATCCGCAGGCCACGATCGATGTCCACGTGCGCCGGCTCGAGGCTCTACGCCGCAGCGGCGTCGTGGCGTGCGTGGCCGATGGCGTCTGGCAGGTGCCGCCGGACCTGGTGCGGAAGGGCCAGCGACATGACGCACAGAAGAGTATGGGGCTGACCATCGAATTGCGCTCGCACCTTCCCATCGATCAACAGGTGCGTGCCATCGGTGCGACCTGGCTGGACAGGCAATTGATCGGGGAGGGCGGCGGACTGGCAGCTCAGGGCTTTGGTGCGCAGATACGCGAGGCGATGAGGCGCCGCGCGGATTTTCTCGTCGGATTGGGGTTGGCCGAGCACCGGGGAAACCGCGTCGTGCTCGCGCGCAACTTGTTTCGGTCTGGCGGGAGTCTAGGAAAAGGGTGCGCAAAAGCCGATTGACATCTCGGCAAGCGCGAAGCGCCTGCACGGAATAGCCTTGCGCGACAGGCACTTGCGAGGCGAGCGAATGCCGGCCTTGGTGTAAACCCCTAGTCGCCCTCAACCCCGGAAAAACCGGATGCGGCCGTCAACGCATCAGAGCGCTGCTTCAGCATCCGCCGGCCACACCGCTTGGACGGCGGCAAGCAAGGCTTCCAGCATGGTGGTGTCTTCGTTCGCGCGCAGGTAGAGCAGAGACAGAGGGCAAGGAAGACGTGCACCGTGCCACACCACGGCCTGACCTGACTGCAGCACAGGGGCCGCAATGCGCTCGCGCATCAGGCCGATCGCTACACCGGTTTGGATAAGCTCGATCATTGAGGCCTCTTGGTCGACTTCGACCACGGTACGGTAGACGAAGCCCCGTTCGGCGAACATCTGGTCGACCAGTCCGTGCTGCGAACTGCCTCGTGGCGTGGCCATCCAGGGGAGGGCGGCGAGCTCGGCCCAACTGGCATTCTCTAAACGCGCCTTCCATGCCGCGGGACCCACCACCACGTAGTGCTCCAGCGCGAGTTGCCTGACCGCGACCTCCGTGTCCTTCAGCGTGCCCAGATAGAAGCATGCGTCGACCTGCTTTTCCTTGAGCAACTGAAGCACACCGCCCGAAATGCCATGGAACAGCGACACCTCCACGTGCGGCGAAAACTCCAGCAGCGCTGCCAGCAGCGGACCGAGTCGGATTGATTCAGGGTCGATGATCGTACCCAGCCGCAACGCGCCCGACACCGCGCCCCGTATCGATGCGGCAATCGCGACAATCTCCTGGGCCGAGTCGACGGTTTGCACCACGACCGGCAGCAGCCGGCGACCAGCACTGCTGAGGACCATGCCGGCGGGGGTGCGAGCGAAAAGCAGAACGCCCAATTCGTCCTCGAAGCTCTTGATCTGCTTGGACAAGGCCGATTGAGTCAGATGCAGTTGCTCGGAAGCACGGACCAACTGGCCGGTGCGAGCAACAGCCAAGAAGGAGCGCAACTGGTTAAGTTCCACGCGGATATTGTGCCGATCAATCGGCCGGGGTATCGGGTTTTTGGTGTCGAGGAGGGGGCCCGCCATGTTGCGCCGCGTGGCAGTCGTGAGCGCGCTGAGCTCCATGGCCCGCAGGTACAAGGTCCGGCCGGCTGGCTGGCGTCAGTGCGAGCGAACGCCCACCGCGCTCCATCAACTGAACGCTGAACTCGTCCTCGAGCTTGCGCACGACCTTGGTGACGGCCGACTGGCTCAGGCCGCAGCGAAGCGCGGCCCGCTGGAAGTTGCCGGTCTCGTGAACGGCTCGGAAGACATCCAGGTCCTCAAGGCGCATCAAAGCACCATATCCGAGCGGCAGGATGCGTCGACGGTCATCTCAACGCGCTTCGAAGCACTCGCCTGGCGTGAGCGGCGCATGGCGATAGGTGGCCGGCGTGCGGCCAAGTTTGACGGGCGCGCCGATGCCGCGGTAGCCGCCCGGCATCTCCACCACCATGCCGCGATGCGCTGTGTGCGGATGCGCGAGCGCCGCATCGACCGGCAGCACCGGCGCGGCGGGCACGCCGGCGGCCATCAATGCCTCGACCAGCGCGTTGCCGTCGAACACTTTCATGGCCTCTTCGAGGCGGGCCTTCAGCGCTTCGCGGTTCACCGAACGCGCACCGGCCGTGGCGTAGAGCGGATCGTCCGCCAACGTCGGTACGCCTATGCAGCGGCAGAAGGTCGCGAACTGCCCGTTGTTGCCGACCGCCACGAAAACGGGCTCGGTGCCGGTCGCCAGCGCGTCGTAGGGATAGATGTTGGGGTGGGCATTGCCGGTGCGCTTGGGCGCCTTGCCGTCGACGAACCAGTTCGCCGCGTGCGGGTGCAGCAGCGACAGGCCACTGTCGTACAGCGCCGCCTCGACGAACTGGCCGCATCCGCTGCGATTGCGCTCCTGCAGCGCCAGCAGCACGCCGATCACCGCATTGAGGCCTGTGACCATGTCGACCACCGGCAGGCCGACGCGCAGCGGCCCGCCGTCGGCTTCGCCGTTGATGCTCATGATGCCCGTCATCGCCTGCACCGCGGCGTCGTAGCCGGGCAGGGCGCCGAGCGGGCCGTCAGATCCGAAGCCGGACACGCGGCACCATACGAGCCGCGGGAAGCGCTGTGACAGGGTCTCGTAGCCGATGCCCCAGCGCTCCATCGTGCCGGTCTTGAAGTTCTCGATCAGCACGTCGGCTTCGGCGACGAGCGAGAGCAGCGCCTCGCGCCCCTCCGCTTTGCCCAGGTCGAGGTGCATCGTCCGCTTGTTGCGGTTGAGCCCGTGATAGTAAGAAGCCACGCCGTCCTTGAACGGCGGACCCCAGGTGCGTGTGTCGTCGCCTTGTGGCGGCTCGACCTTGAGCACGTCGGCCCCGTGATCGCCCAGGATCTGGCCGCAGTAGGGGCCACCGAGGATGCGGGAGATGTCGAGCACGCGAATACCGGCCAGTGCGCCAGCCCGGGAAGGTGATGCGGTCATATCGGCTTCAATCAAGCTGGGCGCCGGACTGCTTCACCACGCCGGCCCACTCGCCCATCTGTACCTGGATGAACTTGCCCAGTTGCTGCGGGGTGTGAGCGGGTGCCGGCTCCAGGCCCTGCGACGCGAACAGCTGTTTCACTTTCGGCGTGTCGAGCACTTCGATGAACGCCTGGTTGAGCTTGGCGACGCGTTCGGGCGGCGTGCCGGCCGGCGCGACGATGCCGAAGAAGACGCTCACGTCATAGCCGGGCACGCCTTGCTCCGCCACCGTCGGCACATCCGGCAGCGCCTGCGAACGCTCCGCCGTCGTGACGCCCAGCGCGCGCAGCCTTCCTGCCTTGACATAGGGCAGGGCGGTGAGCACGTCGGTGAAGCTCATGCTGACCTGCCCGCCCAGCAGGTCGTTCAACGCAGGACCTGTGCCTTTGTAAGGGATGTGCTGCAGGTCGACGCCGGCCGAGGCGTTGAAGAGCACGCCAGCCAGGTGCGACGACGCGCCGTTGCCCGATGAGGCGTAGCTCAGCTTGCCCGGATTGGCCTTGGCATAGGCGACCAGCTCCTTCACGTTCTTTGCGGAGACCGAAGGGTGCACCACCAGGATGTTCGGCAGGTGGCCGACCTGGATCACTGGCGCGAAGCTCTTCACCGGGTCGTAGCCCACCTTTCGGTAGAGGCTCGCGTTGATGGCCAGCGGCCCCGATGTGCCGAAGAGCAGCGTCTGGCCGTCGGGCGTGGCGCGCGCGACGTACTCCGCGCCGATGTTTCCGCCGGCGCCGGCACGGTTCTCCACGATCATCGGTTGGCCGAGGCGGTCCTTCATTTCCGCGGCCAGCGTGCGCGCCATCGCGTCGGTCGGGCCGCCCGGCGGGAACGGGACCACCAGCGTGACAGGCTTGTCGGGAAAGGTGTCGGCGTGCGCCGCGGGCAGCAGGGGCAGGGCCGCGGCGCTGGCGAGCATGAATGTGGCGAGAAGTCGCATGGTGTGTCTCCGTCGTTATGGGGGTGAATCGAGGTCAGGCTGAGAGGGCAACGGGGGTGCCGGCGGTCCAGTCGCGCGGCACTTCCGACGCGGCGAGCGGGTCGCGAGGCATCACGCGATGCAGCAGCACCAGCTGCGCCCATCCGATGCGCTGCGCCGAGCCGCCGCGCGCACCCTCCCATGCCATCGCGATGGCGCTGACCACGTGGTAGAGCGCGGAAGCCGCCTGGCGCGCGAGCCGATCCCCGCCATCTTCGGCCGCGAGCAATGCGAGCGCGGCAGCACGTCCGAGCGCATCGCGCAGGGCGGCGGCAAAGGCCGGCGCGAGCGGCGCGTCGTCGAGGAGGCCCTCGAAGTGCGCTTGCAGCACCGGCAGCGAACCTTCGCGCTTGACTGCGCGGATCACATCGAGCGCGACGATGTTGCTGGTGCCTTCCCAGATCGAGCCGAGATGGGCGTCGCGCAGCAGCCGCGGGTCGCTCCATTCTTCGATGTAGCCGCAGCCGCCGCGCACCTCCATCGCGTCGCCGGTGACCTTGCGCGCATCGCGGCAGGCGCGAAACTTGATGAGCGGCGTGAGGATGCGCAGCAGCGGATAGGCGGTGCTCTCGCCGCCGTCGGAGCGCGCCAGCGCCTGCGCGGTCTGGAACAACATGCTGCGCGCCTGCTCGGCCGGCAGACGCAACTTGTCGAGCTGGCGCTTCATCAGCGGCATGTCTTCCAGCCGCCTGCCGAAGGCGCGTCGCTCGTGCGCGATGTACTCGGCCTCCGCCACGGCGCGGCGCATCAGGCCGGCGGCGCGCACGCCGTTCGACAGTCGCGAGTTGTTCACCATATCCGCCATCTGCACGAAGCCGCGGCCCTGCTCGCCGACCAGGTAGGCAAGGGCGCCTTCGAGCCGGATCTCGCCGCTGGCCATCGAGCGCGTGCCCAGCTTGTCCTTCAGCCGCAGGATGCGATAGCGGTTGGCGCTGCCGTCGTCGAGGTGGCGCGGCAGCAGGAACAGCGACACGCCTTTCATGCCTGGCGGGCCGCCGTCGGCGCGCGCCAGCACCATCGCGAAATCTGCATCGGGGTTGGAGCAGAACCACTTGTCGCCGGACAGGCGCCACTGGCCCTGCTCGTCTTGCCAGGCGCGGGTCTCGGTGGCCGCGATGTCGGAGCCGGCGGCCTGCTCGGTCATGAACATCGCGCCCTGCGCCAGGGTGTCGAAATCGAGCGACTGGAAGCGCGGCAGGAAGCGCTCGACCAACTCCGGGCTGCCGAATTTCTTCAGGGTCCGCGCGAGCGAATCCGTCATCGAGACTGGGCAGCAAAGGCCGAATTCCGCCTGCACGAAGAGATAGGTCAGCACGTACTTGACCAGCGGCGGCATGCGGCCCTTCCAGCCGAGTGTGTCTTCGCGGTGCGACATCGCGGCAAGGCCGAACTCGCTCAGCGCGAGCCGTTCCATCTCGACGTACGCGGGATGCTTGTGGACCTGCGGGTCGTCGATGCCGGTGCGGGTGCGCAGAGTCAGTGTCGGGGGATTGCGGTCGGCGGTGTGCGCGAGCTCGTCGAGCCGGCCACCGGCAAGGGCCCCGAGCCGTTCGAAGTGCGGGCGCATGTGCGCCAGCAGGTCGGCCGGCAGGTAGAGCGCCAGAAGCCTGTGCAGTTCTGTGTCGTCGGCATAGAGGCTTCGGCCGTGGCGATCGGGCACGGGATGGACGGCGGTGCCGCCGTCGATTGCAGCGTGGCTGGGCATTGGCTTGTCTCCTTGATGCCCGAATTTTTGGCGCGCTGACGATTCTTGTCTAATATCAAATTGGTTTAGAGCAATCCGATATGACTATCGTCGAAAGGCCGCCGACATGGAGCTTCGTCACCTGCGCTACTTCACGGTCCTGGCCGAAGAGCTGCATTTCGGCCGGGCGGCGCGGCGGCTCTCGATTTCGCAGCCGCCCCTGAGCGTGGCCATTCGCCAACTGGAGGATTCGGTCGGCGCGCAGCTTTTCGAGCGCAACAGCAAGGCAGTGCGCCTCACCGCCGCGGGCAGGGCGCTGCAGGCCTCGGCGCGCGCGCTGCTGCGCGACGCGGACGAGGCGCTGCTGGAAGCGCGGCACGTGGCCGAAGGCTCCGCGGGGCGGCTGCGCATCGGGTTCGTCGGTGCCATGCTCTACCGCGGCCTGCCGCAGGCACTGACGCGCTTTCAGGCGGCGCATCCGGCGGTGCGGGTCACGCTCACCGAACTCAATTCCGATCAGCAGATGGCTGAGCTTCTGCACGACCGGCTGGACATCGGCTTTGTGCACACGGGCCGGGTGCCGGCCGAACTGCAATGCCGGCTGCTGGTTTCCGAACCGTTCGTCGCATGCCTTCCGGCCGAGCATTCGCTGGCGAAGAAGCGCAAAGTGGCGCTCGCCACCCTGCGCGACGAATCCTTCGTGCTGTTTTCGCGCGGCGCCTCGCCCGATTACCACGAACGTATCCTGTCCATTTGCGCCGACGCCGGCTTCAGGCCCGAGGTGCGCCAAGAGGTACGCCATTGGCTCGCGGTCGTGTCGCTCGTGTCGCAAGGCATGGGCGTGGCGCTCGTGCCCGACGCGATGCGCCATTGCGCGCTGCCGGGGGCGGTGTTCCGTCCTTTGGAGGGCGCGAGCACGCCGTCCGAGGCGTATGGCGTGTGGCTGGCGACATCGCAGAACGTCTTGGTGCCTCGGCTGCTCGATGAAATAGCTCGCAGCCTTGGGCAGCGTCGTCAATCACAGGGGGCGGGCTGAGAATGCAAAGCCGTCTATCTTTTTAGATTTCGAAGCCCGGCCGTTGTCATCGACGATCACTCGCACGCCGTTCCTCTATGCCGCAGTACTCCACGTACGCGAACACGGAGGTCATCTGCGTCCTATGCTCGACGAACTGGCAGCGTCATAGACAGATAGTCCACCTGGCGCCCGTCCACGCGAAAGCAGTCTCGAACGAGTCCGGTCTCCGTAAACCCGGCACGCTCATAAAGGCTGACGGCTGCTCCGTTGGACGCAATGACTTGCAGGTCGATCCATTCCATCTGCGGATCGGCTTTCGCCCATTCGATCGCGACGTCCAGCAGACGCTGTCCGAGGCCCGAGCGTCGCCATTCACGATGCACGCCCACGCCCAGCAGGCAACGATGAACCATGTACGGAGCGGGATGAGCCCTCAAGTCGGCATGGCCGATGACCCTGTCCTTTCCAGCCAGGGCGACCCAGGCCCGACGCCATCCCGGATTGGGAGGATCCACATTCAGGGCGCGGCGGAAACCAGCTGCTCTCTCGCCCGCAAAGTGGCAGTCGATTCGAGCAATGGGCTGAAACAGAGGCTGCCCTTCGGCCCCGTTGTCGGAAATGTGATCGTTCAAGTATTCCGCGAGCGCCGAAAGTCGCTTGGTTGAAGACCAATGCCACCGCCCCTTTGTTGCATGGACGTCTCATGCGATCATCGCCTCTGGAATAGCGAAATTAGTGTCCCAGCTTAAGATCGGTGGATTGCCGGTCCTCCAAATTCTTATTTTTGATTGAATGCCGGGACCGATGAGGTTTTGGGACGTCACTCCATCGCAAAATGATTTCATCAAAGCTGGAGCGCACCACTTCAGGGCGAGATAGTGCCCATCCAACGACTGCCCCGCCTTCAATCGCACTCAACAATATTTTCGCCGCTTGCTCTCCATTTGGAGCCTTCGTGAATTCACCTTTGGCCTTGCCAATGTCAACCACTTTCTCCAACCAAGCAAGATGCATATTGAAGAATTGGACGGTCTGGTCACGCATGCTCTTTGGAAGCGCACCAAGTTCTGCCGCAAGCGCAGTACAAAGCGGAAATGAGCCATCCTCAATGATCTCCGAAAAAAACTCTGCGTAGGAAGCCAGCCGGTCCGCTGCGGTTGGCTGGCAAACGAGAGTGTCATCCAGTGTGGCTTTGAAGTTCACAAGATAGTCGCTAACGATTGCCACACCGAGATCTTCTTTAGTCGGAAAGTGGTGATGAATGCTCGGCTTTCGGATGCCTGCCTGTTCAACCAAATCAGCGTAGCTGAAATCTGAATATCCTCGGGTGCGCAGCAGCTGCTCGGCTGCCTCCATGATCTTTGTACGGGTAGTGTTCTCCATACCCCATAATACCTTCTGATTGGTAGTTTCGCTACCTGATGGTCGGCTGACTCAGCCCCTGACACTCTCCAGCCCCCAGCCAAGGTGTGCGAAAGATCGTCCCAGCATTCGGGCTGAGCACTGCGCTGCGTACTGCGCACTGCGCCCAGCCCTGCGCTGCGCTGCGCTGACAGCCTTCTAGGAAAGGTACTCGCCGTCCTCTTTCCGCATCGTCTCCAGCCTAGCACCAACACTTTCTATTCGTACTGTGGCATGTGCAGATGCGATCAAGCGGTTAGTCAGCCTGGAGCTACCTAACCGCTTTGTAATGCTGGAGCAATTAAAAAATGCTTAGCAGAGGCGCGCCGAGACTTTCACCGGATTTGCCAAGGTGTCATGGATCGGCGAATTCATTGGCAACTCACGAACCAACTCTTCAAGTTGTTCTCGAGTAGAAGAGCTGCTTTCCAGTTTCACATCGATATTGATACCCTGAGCGCCTTTTCGGATGTTTTCGTCTAGGCCCAGAAAACCATTGAGATTGATATCGAAACTCAGATTGAGTTCAATGCCGTCGAGTTCAATTCCCTTTGCCGCTGCCATTGAAGCGAGAGTGACCGTATAGCATCCACCCAACGCTTGCAAAATGTACTCTGCTGGGCTTATACCAGTGTCAGTTCCAAGCAATGAAACAGGCTCGTCGCTTGTAGCTGAATACTTTCCGGAACGACTTTGATCAGCTTGTCCGTTTTGAATCAAAGGACCAGTTTCACCCATAAAGACCAAACCACCCTTTGCCTCGCCGCGGACCTTGAACGTCACGTTACCCAGTTCGGGTTGTTTGCGCACAACGTTCTGTGTTTCGCGAATGGCTTCGATGCTAACGAAGGGCTTAGTTGCATTTTTCATTTTTTCTCCTGAGAAATTGATTGGATTAAATATCGTCTTGATTGCTGGGCTGGAACAGAAATAAAATCTACCTGCTAGAAGGGCTTAGAAAATGCTCTTCAAGAAAGTAGTACTGCTCGTAACACGCTTAGTTTCATGAGGAGGCATCACATTACACGGGCCTAATAATTTCTTTTCAGCGAATCACCGCCAGCTCTTCGAACTGGCCTCCTTTGATCGTCTTCAACGTCAAGGCACCTCCCAAAATGTCCCCTTTTGCGTCAAAGGAGATCGGGCCAGTCACGCCTTCGTATTTAGTGGCCGCGAGCGCAGGCAGGTACTTCGCTGGATCAGAAGATCCCGCTTTGACCATGGCGGCGACCATCAATTTCACGCTGTCATAAGAGTACGGAGCGTAAATCTGAACGTCAGAGCCAAATCTGGCCTTGTACCTCTTGTCAAACTCAGCCCTGGCAACCGCATATTTGCTGCCTTTTTCCACTCCACCAGCTTCGGCGCAGAAGACTTGGTTGTCAGATATTGCATCACCAGCGAGCTTAGTTAAACCAATGGAGCAGATGCCGTCGCCGCCCATAAATTTGGCCGAAAGTCCGAGGGACTTCATCTGTCGCAGCATCGGTCCTGCAACCGCATCAGTGCCGCCGAAGAACACCACATCAGGCTTCTTGCCTTTAATAGCCGTCAAAATAGCATTGAAGTCGGTTGCTTTGTCGGTGGTGAATTCCCTTGCTACCACCTTTCCACCGGAAGCCACGACGGCTTTGCTGAATTCTTCCGCGACGCCCTGGCCATATGCAGTGCGATCATCGATGATAGCGATAGACTGGCCCTTAAGAGCGGTTACAGCGTAACGCCCCAGCGCTCCACCCAACTGCGTATCATCGGCCACAACTCGGAACGTAACTTTGAAGCCCTGGCGGGTGTACTTGGGGTTGGTTGCTGCAGGAGATATCTGGGGGATGCCCGCTTCGTTATAGATCCTGGACGCGGGAATGGACGTACCAGAATTCAGATGTCCAATTACGCCAGCCACCTTGGTATCAGCCAACTTCTGCGCAACTGCGGCACCCTGTTTGGGGTCCGCTGCATCGTCTTCTGTCTGGAGCTTTATGTTGACCTTTTGACCTCCAATCTTGACGCCCTCTTTGTTGAGTTCCTCAACGGCCAAGATTGCTCCGTTTTCGTCATCTTTACCCAGATGCGCGATGGCACCACTCGTTGGTGCAACATGAGCAATTGTCACCAGGGTTTGTGAAAGGGCACTGGTTGCAATGAGACCCATTGCAGCAAGAGCCAGACCATGAAGTTTAAATTTCATATTGCGTATCTTTTACTATTTGTGTGTTTCTTGAAGTTTTGGACTGAGCGTCATCAATGGTGAATTACCCAATCCAACAGACGTGGGAAATAGCGCCTTTCAATCAACAATCAATCCCAAACTACTCGCCCAGGTAAGCGGCCCGCACGCGCGGGTCGCGCAGCAATTCCTTGGCGTCGCCGGTCATCGTGATGAGCCCCGACTCCATCACGTAGCCGCGGTCGGCCAGCTGCAGTGCGCGATTGGCGTTCTGCTCCACCAGCAGGATGGTCACGCCCTGCGCGGCCACGGTCTGCACCACTTCGAAGATCTTGTCGCACATGATGGGCGACAGGCCCATGGTGGGCTCGTCGAGCAGCAGCACCTTGGGGCGCGCCATGAGCGCGCGGCCCATGGCCAGCATCTGCTGTTCACCGCCCGACATGGTGCCGGCGAGCTGGTCCTTGCGCTCGCGCAGGCGCGGGAAGGTCACGAACACCCGCTCCATGTCGCTGGCGATCTCGGCCTTGTCCTTGCGGATGTAGGCGCCGATTTGCAGGTTCTCGGTGATGGTCATGCGCGTGAAGACGCCGCGGCCTTCGGGCACCATCACCAGGCCCTCGCCCATCAGGTCCCACGCGCCGCGGCCCTTGATGTTGCGGCCCAGGAATTCGATGGTGCCGGCACCCGCCGGCAAGGTGCCAGTGATCGCCTTCATGGTGGTCGTCTTGCCGGCGCCGTTGGAGCCGATGAGCGACACCAGTTCGCCCTCATGGACCTCGAAATCCACGCCCTTCACGGCCTGGATGCCGCCGTAGCCGACCTTCAGCCCGCTGACCTTGAGCAGCGTCTTGCCAGTGGCATTGGCCGCGGTCTTCGGCGGGGTTGCAGTTGCCGTTGCTGTCGTTGTTTCTTCTGCGCTCGTCATCGTCGTCGTCATTTCAGTGTCCTCCGGTGCCGAGATAGGCTTCGATCACCTTCTCGTTCTTTTGCACGTCATACGGTGTGCCTTCGGCGATCTGCTTGCCGTAGTCGAGCACGGTGACGCGGTCGCACAGGCCCATGATGAGCTTGACGTCGTGTTCGATGATGAGAATGGTCCGGTCGTCCTTGCGGATCCGGTCGATCAGTTCGCGCAGCAGCACTTTCTCGGTCGAGTTCATGCCGGCGGCGGGCTCGTCCAGCGCGATGAGCTGCGGATCGGTGGCCAGTGCGCGCGCGATCTCGAGCCGGCGCTGGTCGCCGTACGACAGGGTGCGGGCCTTGTAGTCGGCGAACTTGCCGATGCCCACGTAGTCGAGCAGCTCCTGTGCGCGTTCGGCAATGGCCTTTTCCTCGGCCTTGAACGAACCGGTGCGCAGCATGGCACCGAACACGCCCGAATGCGTGCGGATGTGTCGCCCGACCATCACGTTTTCGAGCGCGGTCATTTCGGAGAACAGGCGGATGTTCTGGAAGGTGCGCGCAATGCCCGCCTTGGCCACTTCATGCACGGCCGTGGGCTGGTAGGGTTTGCCGGCCAGCTCGAAGCTGCCGCTGTCGGGCGTGTAGAGCCCGGTGATCACATTGAAGAAGGTGGTCTTGCCGGCGCCGTTGGGGCCGATGAGGCCATAGACCTGGCCGCGCTTGATGGTGATGCCCACATCCGAAAGCGCTTGCAGGCCACCGAAGCGCTTGGAAATTCCGCGGACGTCGAGGATGGTGTCTGTCGTCATGTTGATTTTTTCCTTCGGCTCACGGATTGATCGACATGGGACGCGACGCTGCACCCGGCAGTTCGTCGGCTGGCGTCTCGATGCCTGGCGCATGGGTCTGGAGCGAACCGGGCGCAACCGGCGCGCCGGCTGCGGCGCCCTTGCGCTGCAAGGTCTTGCCATGTTCGGGCGAAGGCCAGAGGCCGCGCGGGCGCACCAGCATGATGATGATCATGGCCAGCGCAATGAACAGCTGGCGCAGGATGGACGCGTCGAGGCGGCCGTCGGTCATGGCTTGCAGCGGCCCGGCGACGTAGCGCAGCACCTCGGGCAAGGCGGCCAGCAGCACGGCGCCCAGGATCACACCCGGCAGGTGGCCGATGCCGCCCAGCACGACCATGGCGACGATCATCACCGACTCCATGAGGCTGAACGACTCGGGCGAGACGAAGCCCTGGAAGGCCGCGAACATGGCGCCAGACACGCCGCCGAAGCTGGCGCCCATGCCGAAGGCCAGGAGCTTCATGTTGCGGGTGTTGATGCCCATGGCCTTGGCGGCGATCTCATCCTCGCGGATGGCCATCCAGGCGCGGCCGATGCGCGACATCTGCAGGCGGTGCGAGATGATGATGGTGGCAACCACCAGCGCAAGGAACAGGTAGTAGTAGAGCGTGACCGACGAGATCGAGAAGCCGTCGAACTTCCATGCCTTGCCGAGGTCGAGCCCCCAGAACTTGATGGAGTCGATGGCGGTGATGCCCTTCGGCCCATTGGTGATGTTGATCGGCTGGTCGAGGTTGTTCAGGAACACCCGGATGATTTCGCCGAAGCCGAGCGTCACGATGGCCAGGTAGTCGCCCCGCAGCTTGAGCGTGGGCGCCCCGAGCATCACGCCCAGCACGCCCGCCACCACCAGCGCCAGCGGCACCACGATGAGCAGCGAGGTGTGCAGCCCGTTCGGGAACATGGCCTTGAACCACGGGAAGGTTTCGGACAGGTGCGACGAGCCCATCAGCGCGAAGAGGTAGGCCCCCACGGCAAAGAAGGCGACATAGCCCAGGTCGAGCAGGCCGGCGTAGCCGACCACGATGTTCAGGCCGAGCGAGAGCATCACGTAGAGCAATGCGATGTCGGCGATGCGCACCCAGGCGTTGCCCTGGCTCTGCAGGAAGATGGGCAGGGCGAGCACGGCGACGACGCCGAGAACGTAGAGAGCGAGGTTCTTGCTGTTCTTCATGGTGTGCTGCTCCTCAGGCGCGATCCGCCACGCGCTCGCCAAGCAGGCCTGAAGGCCGCAGCGTGAGCATGACGATCAGCACGATGAACGCGAAGATGTCGCTGTAGTTGCTTCCCAGCACGCCGCCGGTCAGCGAACCGATATAGCCGGAGCCGATGGCTTCGATCAGCCCGAGCAGGATGCCGCCGACCACGGCGCCGGCCAGGTTGCCGATGCCGCCGAACACCGCCGCGGTGAACGCCTTGAGGCCGGGCAGGAAGCCCATCGCGTGCTGCGCGATGCCGTAGTTGGAGGCGTACATGACGCCTGCGATGGCCGCAAGCACGGCGCCGATGATGAAGGTGGCCGAAATGACCATGTCGGGCCTGATGCCCATGAGCGCCGCGACGCGCGGGTTCTCGGCGGTGGCGCGCATGGCGCGGCCGAGCTTGGTGTAGTTGACCAGCCACATCAGCACCACGAGCGAGAACGCCGTGACGCTCAGGATCATGACCTGAGTGGGCGAGATCACTGCGCCAGCCACTTCGATGGGCGTGGTCGACAGCAGGTTGGGATAAGCCTTGTTGGTGGGCTTCCAGATGATCATCGCCAGCGTCTGCAGCAGGATCGACATGCCGATAGCCGTGATGAGGGGCGCCAGCTTGGGGCTGTTGCGAAGCGGCCGGTAAGCGACCTTCTCGATCACGAAGTTGAGCGTGGCAGCCACCACGCAGGCAATGATCAACGCGATGATGAGGATCAACCAGCCGGGCGTACCGGGCATTGATTCCTTCATGAGGCCGATGATGGTCCAGCTCGTGAGCGCCCCTACCATCAGCACTTCACCGTGCGCAAAATTGATCAGATTGATGATGCCGTACACCATGGTGTAGCCCAAGGCTATCAAGGCATACATGCTGCCGAGGACCAGACCGTTGATGATCTGCTGTATCAAAATATCCATGAACTTGTCTCCTGTAGTTTTTTTACCGACAACCATATTCGGTTATCAATGTCTTTTTTTGACTGGTTGGAGCATGCTTCCTAGGGCGCTATCCCCAGGCTCATGACTTGTGCATCTAATGCGACGCGATCGCAGCCACCAGCTTTTTCAAAGCCTCTTCTGCTTGTATTCGTGGGCATGCAAGATTCAATCGAATGCATTGAGCCCCGTTCGCCACAAACATTTCTCCTCCCTCCAAGATCAGGCCAGCCTTTTCGAGAAAGAACCTGGTCAGATTGACGGAGTCATCGAAATAGGCACTCAAGTCCACCCATGCCAGATATGTGGCCTGCGGAATCTGGAACCGTGCCTTGGGTAGCCAAAGCGCGAGGTATCGATGCATGAACGCAAAGTTGTCGTCAAGATACTTCCTGAGCGCGTCAAGCCAGGCTTCGCCGTCTCTATAAGCACCGACGGCCGCAGCGAGGCTTAGCGGATTGACGAACGGATAGTGCCTTCGCTTCCATGTCGCTCGAAGTTCCGGATCGGGGATGACTACCGTGGCGACCATCAACCCGGCCAGGTTGAACGTCTTGCTCACCGCCATGCAGGTGATGATGTCCTTGCTGCTCGGGAATAGCTTGGCCAGTGGCACATGCGTCACCCCGGTGCGGGTCAGGTCGCAGTGGATCTCGTCAGACACGATCTTGACGCCATTGGACAGGCACAGCTCGGCCATGCGGCGCAGCTCATCCTCGGTCCAGACGCGTCCGGTCGGGTTATGGGGATGACAGAGGAAAAACAGCTTCACGGCCGGGTCTCGAACCTTGCGCTCGAAATCCTCGAAGTCAATCTCGTAGTCCCCGTCGTCCGTTTTGCGCAAGGGCGAGGTTTCGAACACCCTGTCCCGTTGGACGACTGCATGCTTGAAGTAGCCGTACGACGGCGTCAGGCTGAGCACCTTGTCACCGGGGGCGCACACGTATTCGACGAGACCGAAAAGCGCGGGGATCACTCCCAGGGAAATCTGCATCTGCTCACGATCGAAACGCCAACCGTAGCGCCGGTCACACCACGCACTGAAGGCGTCGTACAACTGGTCGTCGAAGTTCATCGTGTATCCGAAAATGGGATGCGCCAGTCGCTCACGCATGGCGCCGATGGCGGCCTCGGGTGCGGCGAACTGCATGTCAGCAACCCACATGGACACCAGTTCCGTCGAGGGCACCTGTAGAGGCGGCACCAACGGTTCGGCTCCAAATAGATACTTCTCGTACCCATCCTCCGCAAGGGCATTGGTGCCCTGGCGCGAGATCAGTTGATCAAAATTGGATGTCATAAAAACGTCTGAAACAGACCTAAGGTATGCAAAGATTCGGGCGGCTAAAAAAGCTCTCCAGCTACACAGTCGTACTAAATCCGACAACCCTCTGATTCGCATACCCCAGCGTTTGCCACGGTCACTGTCGCTAGAGACTCTTCTGCTGCCCTTCGAAGTACTTGCTCAAACACCTCGATCGGCTGAGCTCCTGATAGGACAAATTTTGAGTTGAAGACGAACAGGGGAACACCACCGGTGATACGCGTAGCCTCGGCTTCTTCGCGCTCTATTGCTGCAATTGATTCATACAAATCAAGATCTACCTGCTCGCTGAGGATTCCTGATTGCAGGGCAATTTCCTGAAGCACTGCACGATCAAATATGTTGAAGCCTTCAGAGATATAGGCGTGGAAGACCCGATCAATGAGAAGACCTTGAAGCGTGGGTGATGCAACAGACTTGACGAGCGCATGCACATCCGTGGTATCACCAAACTTCATGTTTGAGAAGTTGTAAATCAATCCATCCAGAGCCGCTTGTTTCGAAACCGTGGCCATCAACTCCTCCGCCGCCCGAGCACTTCCAAACTTCTTTGCAAGTGCAGCCTTAAATCCTGTGGGCACCATCCCCGGGGATAGGCGATACGACTTGTACGTGGGGGCAACTTGGATTTCCTCTGCCAAAGCCTTGGCAACGCTCTCGAAACGTCGCTTGGCGATCCAGCACCACGGACATACAAAATCGGACCAAATTTCAACTTTGACTAGCTTCACTTTTTTCTCTCTCAAGGGAAATGCAGCTCCATTGAGAAAACCGATTACTTGGTAGGTTTTAGGTCCAGAAATGGACACTCGCCGGGCAAGTTAGCAGCACCAAGGCACAACACTTCAATGTTTCAACGCCTGTATGATACCAACTAGATGGTTGGGTCTTATTGGTGGAATCCCTGAAGCAAGAGGGGTGGGCTTCACTGCGCATGGCGATCATCGACAAGGCCATCGCCATCACCATGGACGACCCACCGGGCTCGTGCACATCGACGTGCCGATCTCAATCGCGACGCTTGAAGAACCCGTGACCGTCGGCACTCGCCGCGACAACGCCGGCCCTCACCTGAGCTCCGCCGACAATGGCTTGAAGGTCGGAACGATTGGGTCGTGCCGGCTAGAAGAGTCAGGTCGACATCCCGGATGAGCGGCAACAGGACGTCGTCTGCCAGCGGCGAGAGTTCCGCGGCGCCCAGAACGTATGCGTGGCGCAGATCGACGACGCCCTTCGCCTTGTAGGTGGTGATGAGAGGAATGCCCAGCTTTTCGTGCAGGCGCAATGATGGGCAATCCCGCCCGGAATCTTCCAAGGAGAAAGACCATGACGAAGCTCATTGCCGACGAACAACGCGCGAAGCTGCTGGCTAACGGCCAAGAATCGATCGAGAACTCTCGCTTCGACCCGTTGCCGGTGGCCAACCCGGCGGCCGACCTGTACAACGAGGACCGCGTGGCTCGGGCAGACGGGCTGGACCGGTTGCCCAAGGACTATGCCGGGATGCCGCCTGCGTCGAAGCCGGCGCCACCGGTGCTGAGCCCGCCGCTGCCGGGGAGACCTTGGGTCGTCGGCCATGGTGAAGGCACAGCAGCCGGTGGAGGCGAGGGTGGGGCAGGGCGTCGATCCGGCGGAAGCCGAGCGGTTGGCGGCCGAGGAGGCGACGCGATCTTCGGTGTTCTTCCGACGCAGTGGCGATGGCGCTGCTGCCAAGCGGGAGGCTGTCCCCGAAAAATCGATGCCAGCGAGCGCCGTCGAGGTGTCCGGGGTGACCGCGCGTCAGCAGCCGTTCAATCCCTTGGACGCGATGAACCCTGCCGTGGATTCGCCGGCTGATCCCTGCAATGGCGCAGAACAGCCAGAACCGCAAGGAAGCGTTCAGAGGCGAACTTCGCATTCCTTCCCTGTCCACGCGCAATCCGCGCCAATCGACGACGATGACGGAATCAGTGCTCCAAGTACGAATCACCAATGGAGCACTTTGAGCCATCGGGTTGGCGATTGGACCAGCTCTTGGCGCTGGTCTTTTTATCGACCAATAACGAGTGACAGCGACCGAGCGAGTATCGACCTACCTGCAGGTGTAGATCCGCATCGACCCGGCGCAAGATGGCTTATTGGCGATGCATCACGGCTTGGGGACTGACTCCGAAAGCCTTCTTGAACGCCCGGCTGAAGTGGGACAAGTCGGAGAAGCCGTAATTCATGGCAGCCTCTGACACCTTGCGCACGGAACCCTGGGCCATGGCGCAGTAGCTGGCTTCGAGGCGCTTCTGCCAGATGTACCGCATGGGCGTTGTCCCGTTGGCGGCAAACACTCGCGCCAGCGTGCGCAAGGAGATGCGTTCAGATTTTGCGACCGAGGCTATGGAGAGTTCCGGATCCTCGATGTGCTGCATGACATAGGCGCACGCACGCTTGTACAGGGCGTCGGTGACGCTCTGGCTGGGGCCGTTACCCGCGTGCAGGTCGATGACGCACGCTAGGAGCTCCAGCAGCGAGGTGGTCACATGCGTTGCTGCTGCTGGGGCACTCGCCAAGGCCGAATTCTCGCGAAGCTCCTTGATGAGGCTTCCGAGGACAGGCCGAAAACCCGTGCCAGCGCCCAATGATGTTGCGACGAAGCGCTCGGCTGCCGGAGAACGTCGAGTGAGCAGGTCACGCGGTATGCGGACGGTGTAGAAGGTCTGCATGTTCAGACGGTACTTCCACGGGCGTGCGGCATCGTAGAGCACGATATCGCCGGTGTTCTGCACCGTTGAATTCCCGTTCTGTTCGACGTAACCAACGCCCGACTCCATAAGGGATAGCCACAGACTGGACTCGGGCCCGCGCCTGATATCCGCGGTATCCCGCGTCCAAGTGTGTTCCGGGGCCACCAGGGTTACCGCATCCAGCGCCCCGACGGAGCGGCCGGTTACCGCCGCGTCGAAGTTTTGCCGATGCACGGTCTGGCTCGCTGCGGGGATGCAGTACTGGCAGACGACGTCATGCCAGTGGTCGTGCGAGGCGGTTGAAAATGCGAAATCCACGTGAAATCTCCGTTAGTCCAGGAGGGCCGTCCCCTTGGTCTACGCCGAGAGCTTCGTCACTCTGTTGACGCGGCTGCCCTTGTGCGCCATTCGAAAGCGATGGTCAGGATCCCCGTACTACTGCGTCCGGATGATGGTGCCCAGTAAGAGGTCGAGGTATCCAGATAAACCATAAGTGGTGCATTGAGCATGTTTCGTGCCCATGCAGTCGATGGGCGGTGTTGGCCGCGTGACGCTTGGAGCGCGCCATTGCAATGGCGAGCGCAGTCAAGCGGCGCGTCGCTCACAGTCATGCTGCCAGGTTCTGGCAGCACTACATTGGGCGTAGCTCCACCGAGGCTGCAGAGTGCGGTTCTGGGGTGGTGCCAACGTCACGCAGCCTCGTGCAGCGTTTGTTACAACTCTTCTGGAGAACCTGCGATGAATCATCAAGCCGTCGGGGAAAGTTTGGCGACGCCGGGCGACCGCGCGCGTGCACTGTTCAAGGTGATGAATGACAAGAAGCTCATTCCTGAGGGATACATCGAGACCTTCATCAAGCACATGGAGCACGACTGGGATCCCTCGAATGGCGCGCGCGTCGTCGCCAAGGCTTGGGTCGATCCGGTCTACCGCGAGCTGCTACTGAAAGATGGCACCAAGGCCTGTGAGCAGTTCGGCTACACCGGACCCCAGGGCGAATACATCGTGGCACTCGAGAACACCCCCAAGCTGCAGAACGTGATCGTCTGCAGCATGTGCTCGTGCACGAATTGGCCGGTGCTCGGACTTCCGCCCGAGTGGTACAAGAGCTTCGAGTACCGCGCTCGGCTGGTGCGGGAGGGGCGCACGGTGCTGCGGGAACTTGGCGAAGACCTGCCGGAGGACGTCGCCGTGAGAGTGTGGGACACCTCGGCAGAAACCCGCTACATGGTGTTGCCGGTTCGGCCGGACGGCACGGAGCAAATGAACGAGGAACAGCTGGCGAAGCTGGTCACGAAAGATGTGCTGATCGGTGTGGCGCGTCCCCGCGTCGCCTGAGCATTCGACCGACTCTTAACTCTGGAGAAGCAATCATGGACGGAATTCACGATCTCGGTGGCATGCAAGGCTTTGGCAAAGTGCCCCACACCAACAACAGCTTGAGCTACAAGCCGGTGTTCCATGAAGACTGGGAACACCTGGCGTACAGCCTGGTCTTTGTAGCGGCCGATGCCATGAAGCTGATCAGCATTGATGAACTGCGGCATGCCATTGAGCGCATGGACACCCGGCACTACTTCGACGCGCCGTACTACGACCGGATCATCATCGGAACGGCTACCTTGCTGGTCGAGTACGGCGCGATCACCAAGGCACAGCTTGATGCCTGTTTGGGCACCGACTTCAAGCTGGCCCGCCCTTATGCATCCTCCGGCAGGCCTGCCATCGCCGAACGATCGCCATTCGAGGTCGGAGAGATCGTCAAGGTCCGCGACGAGTTCGTTTCAGGTCACATACGCATGCCCGGCTACGTGCGCGGCAAGGAGGGCAAGATCCTGCATCGCACCACGGTCAAATGGCCTTTCCCCGACACCATCGGACACGGTGACAAGTCGGCACAAATGCAGTCGACCTACCACGTCGAGTTCAAGGTCACAGACCTTTGGGGCGATGCTGCCGACGATGGCACAGTGGTCGTCGATCTGTTCGAGGGCTACCTGGACAAGGTGCCCGCTGGGCTCAAGACCGTGTCGTCGTCGACGCGACACGATTCGAAGCCCGTTGAAGTAGCCGCTTTGGCCTGAGAAGTGGCATCCTCGGTGCAAGAAGACTCGCGTCGTCTACCGGTGACCGTTCTGTCCGGCTTCCTCGGAGCTGGGAAGACCACGTTGCTGAACCATATCCTGCGCAACAGGGCAGGGTTGAAAGTGGCGGTCATCGTGAACGACATGAGCGAAGTCAACATCGACGCCGAGGATGTTCAGCGCAACGTTGCCTTGCAGCGGGGTACTGATCAGTTGGTCGAGATGAGCAACGGCTGCATCTGCTGCACCTTGCGCGCTGATCTGCTGGAGGAAGTCAGTCGCCTGGCGGCCGAGCGGAGATTCGACTACCTCTTGATCGAGTCGACGGGCATCTCGGAGCCCATGCCCGTTGCGGAAACTTTCGCTTTCCTGAATGCGCAAGGGTTCAGTCTGAGCGAATTGGCCAGGCTGGATACCCTGGTGACGATGGTCAATGGGCTGACATTCCGCGACTTGTTGCGCAGCGACACGTTGGTGCAGTCCGGTCCTGCACAGACGCCGACGACAAAGCCACTGGCCGAACTGCTAATCCAGCAGGTCGAGTTCGCCAATGTCATCCTCGTCAGTCACCTGGATGCAATGAGTCCCGAGGAGGTGGCCGAGATCCGTGGCATGCTG
Organism: Variovorax sp. 10L421; assembly: GCF_056395365.1. Classification (NCBI taxonomy): domain Bacteria; kingdom Pseudomonadati; phylum Pseudomonadota; class Betaproteobacteria; order Burkholderiales; family Comamonadaceae; genus Variovorax; species Variovorax sp. 10L421. The sequence goes on along the minus strand of NZ_JBFTJJ010000022.1, from coordinate 33,955 downwards.
TCCGAGCTCAACCCCGGTGCAGAGGTTCTTGCAATTGCGCATGGCTGCGTGGACCTATCGAAGGTGCTCGACACCGGGAAGTTCGACTTGCCCCTGCTCATGCGCTCTCCTGGCTGGATGCGCCGCATGCAGGACGTTTCGCAAACGCCGTCCGAGTCCGAGGAGTATGGCATCGCGTCCTGGGTCTACCGTGAACGGATACCGTTTCACCCGGGGCGCTTGATGCGCTTGTTGGATGCAGCCTGGGACAACGGCAGATTGCTGCGGGCGAAAGGCTACTTCTGGTCTGCGCACCAGATGCTATCGATCGGCTTTTTGGTCCAGAGTGGTGCGGCCTTCCGCTGGGGATTTATCGGCAAGTGGTGGCGCTTCATCGACGCTTCGCAGTGGCCAAAGGATGACTACCGCCGTGACGGCATCACCTCCAAGTGGGATGCAACGACCGGCGATTGCCGGCAGGAGATCGTCTTTATCGGCCAGGCCATCGACTGGGACCGCTTGAAGGCTCAATTGGATAACTGCTTGTTGACCGCGCATGAAATCGAGCAGGGGCCTACGGCGTGGCAGGCGCTGGACGGGGGCTCGAACATGGATGCGCGCGCCGCAGCTGAAGGCGTCTCATAGACGTGGACAGGCAAGACGCAGGTTCAGTGTCGACTTTCCCGCTCACCCACTTAAGCACCCGCACGGGACGCCGGCAGCGAAGCCGTCGATCCGCAAATGCTTCTGGCTAAGCGCTGGAACGACGTGTGACTGTTCCGACTTTCAACGTCCACCGTCTACATGAAATACAACTATCGGAGAAGACAGATGTTCAGCCACATCATGATCGGGTCCAACGACCTTCAACGTTCCAAACGCTTCTATGACGCCGTGCTCGGCGCTCTTGGCGCTCGAGAGCCTTCGCACGATCAAACTGAAACCGGCCACAAACGGCTGTTCTATCGCCACGATGGCGCTACCTTTTGCATCAGTGAGCCAATCAACGGCGAGCCAGCGACACAGGCGAATGGCAGCACCATCGGGTTCATGTGCAGCTCTCCCGAGCAGATCGTAAAGTTCCATGACACCGCGGTCGCAAACGGTGGTACGTCCATTGAAGAGCCGCCAGGCCTGCGCGAAGGCGCGCTGGGCGCTTTGTACCTCGCCTATGTGCGCGATCCGGATGGGCACAAGCTTTGCGCTCTGCACCGGCCGCGAACGGCGCGCTGATGTGCATTTTCAGCGGCAAAAGTTAACGCCAACCCCAGTGCCAATCAGTCGGCGCGAACCGACTCCGTTGCGGTAAACGCTTCCCCCCGGATGGGGTGCAGTGCAGAAGTTTCAAGCCAACCGGTGAATCTACGCTCGGCAGCCCAACCTGTTCGTAGCACCGTCTAACTGGCCCCTCTAAGATCAACGCGTCGTGACTCTCGAGGCGCCCGCACGCGCGCTGTTGAGACTTTCCATGCAGCAAAGCAATTCGGGCGTTCGGGCGCTGCAACGATCTCGGAAGACATTCGTCGAGTCTGCAAGCAGCGGCTCGTCGTGAATACGGATGGAGCCGCGGACGCGGTAAGGATTCCTTCCGGCCCCGCCCACAGTTTGTCCGTCTCAGCATGCTCGTTTGGCGGCCAGAGCCAAGCTGTGCGGGGCATCCCTCCATAAAGTAAGGCCGCGATGGGACACAACCCGTCGATGTCTACAACTCTCTGGAACCTGACATGGCGAACACCGAACTGCACTACCTTGAACTGCTCGACATCTCCCGACGCATCCAATCGCGCGAGTTGTCTTCCGTTGAGGTCACGCACGCTCAGCTCGACCGCATTGCAGCGCTAAACGGCACGCTGCGCAGTTACTGCCTCGTGATGGCCGACCAAGCCCTCGCCGAGGCCGAGCAGGCAGATCGCGAAATCGCCGCCGGGAGCGTGCGCGGACCGTTGCACGGCGTGCCCATTGGGCTCAAAGACCTATGCTGGACTCAGGGCATCACGACAGCTGCCGGCATGTCGCTTTACAAAGACTTCGTGCCAACCGAGGACGGCACCGTCGTTCGCAAGCTGCGCGAGGCCGGCGCGGTCGCGCTGGGCAAGCTGCAACTGACCGAAAGCGCCTTTGCCGATCACCACCCCAGCGTGGCGCCGCCGGTCAATCCCTGGAACGCTGCGCACTGGCCAGGCGTGTCTTCCAGTGGCTCGGGTGTGGCAACGGCCGCCGGTTTGTGCTATGGCTCGCTCGGTAGCGACACCGGCGGCTCGATCCGCTTTCCCTCGGGCGCCAACGGCCTGACTGGCCTCAAACCGACCTGGGGTCGGGTCAGTCGCTACGGCGCGTTCGAGCTGGCCGCCACGCTGGACCACATCGGGCCGATGACGCGTAGCGCCGCTGATGCCGGAGCCATGCTCGGCGTGATCGCCGGCGCCGACGCCAAGGACCCGACCGCCAGCCTTTTACCGGTACCTGACTACCTGGCTGCCGCACACGCAGGTCTGCGCGGCGTGCGCATCGGTATCGACGCGCGCTGGATCTACGACGATGTCGACGCGCCCACGCACCAGACCGTCATGGCCGCCGTCGAGGTTGTGAAGTCACTCGGCGCGGAACTGGTCGATGTGACGTTCCCTGATCCCACGCAGGCGATTGCCGATTGGTTCCCACTGTGCGGCATCGAAGCCGCCGTCGTGCATGAGGCGACCTATCCGGCGCGCAAGAGCGAGTACGGCCCTGGCATGGCCGGCATCATCGAGTTGGGCAGGGCCCAGAGCGGCATGGACTACCAGAAGATCGTGCTGCGCCGACATGACTTCACGGGCCGCGTTCGCGCCCTGTTCGAAAACATCGACCTGCTGCTGATCCCGAGCACCGGCATCGCCTCGCCAACGCTCGAGCGCATGGGGCGCATGGGCGAGGACGCCGAACTGTTGGCCGCCATGCTGCGCTACACCTGCCCGTTCGATATGAGTGGCAATCCCACGATCACACTGCCCGGCGGCTTCACGGAGGCCGGCATGCCAGTGGCCTTCCAATTGGTGTCGCGGCACTTCGACGAAGCCCTGCTGGTGCGCGCCGGCGTCGCCTTCCAGCGGGCAACGTCATGGCACCAACGCCACCCGACCCTTTGATCGCCCGCCTGCATCCCATCCAACCTGAACTGAGGAAGAGCACATGAAGTTCCGCACATCCAACTGCACGATGGGCTGCCTGCTGGCCCTGGCCATGCTGTCTACCGCCCCCGCGCGCGCCGCCGAAACGATCAAGATCGGTCTCATGGAAGACGTTTCGGGCGATCTGGCCGTCTTGGGTCTGCCCAAGCTGCACGGTTCGCAGCTGGCGGTCGAGGAAATTAACAAGGCCGGCGGTATTCTCGGCCGCCAGATCGAGTTGATCCACCTGGACCCGCAAGGAGACAACGCGCGCTACCAGGAATTCACGCGCCGTCTGCTCAACCGCGACAAAGTTGACGTTCTGATCGGCGGCATCACTTCGGCCGCGCGCGAGGCGGTGCGGCCCATCGTCAACCGCACCCAGACACCTTATTTCTACACCAACCAGTACGAAGGCGGTGTCTGCGACGCCAACATGATCAGCACCGGCGCCGTGCCCGAGCAGCAGTTCTCCACGTTGATTCCCTACATGGTCGAGAAGTTCGGCAAGAAGGTCTATGTGATTGCGGCCGACTACAACTTCGGCCAGATCTCAGCCGAATGGAATCGTTCCGTGCTCAAGGACTTGGGCGGACAGGTGGTCGGCGAAGAGTTCATTCCACTGGGCGTATCCCAGTTCGCTCAGACCATCCAGAACATTCAGAAGGCCAAGCCCGATTGGCTGCTGATGGTGAACGTGGGTGCCGCGCAGGACTCGTTCTTCGAACAGGCCCAGGCCGCTAAGCTGAACCTGCCCATGGGCTCGTCGATCAAGGTCATGCTGGGCTTCGAGCACAAGCGCTTCGCGCCGCCAGCACTGAACAGGATGCACGCCGCCGCTAACTGGTTCGAGGAGATCGCCTCGCCCGAGGCCGATGCCTTCAAGAAAAAGTGGCGTGCCAAGTTCCCGAGCGAGCCGTATATCAACGACATGGGCTACAACGCATACGTCACGATGTACCTCTATAAGAACATTGTCGAGACTGCCAAGTCGACCAAGCTGGCCGACATGCGCAAGGTGATCGCTACCGGCAACGCCTGCGTCGATGCGCCCGAAGGCAAGATTTGTGTCGACCCAAAGAGCCAGCACATGTCGCACCGCATGCGGCTGATCGATGTGGACGAGAAGCACGCCGTCAAGGTGCTCAAGGACTACGGAACTTTGCAGCCCTATTGGCTGGCAAAGATCGGCTGCGATCTGACCAAGAAGAACGACCGCAAGCAGTACACGCCGTCCGATCTGCCGGGCAAAACTTGAATCGGTGGAATGCCCGTGGCAGCTGAACTGTTTTCCTTTTTCTACCAGTTCGCCGACGTGTTCGCGTTCTTGATCCTCTCGGCGGCTGGTTTGGCCATCGTGTTCGGGATGATGGGCGTGATCAATATGGCGCATGGTGAGTTCATCATGTGTGGCGCCTACGTCACCACAGCGTTGGTGCATGCCGGCTTGCCCCTTCCGCTCGCGCAGTTGTGCGGCGTGGCCGCAGCTGGGCTGGCCGGCATGATTGTTGAGCGCACCATCGTGCGTAAGCTCTACAAACGGCCGGTGGATTCGTTGCTGGCGACCTGGGGCCTGAGCCTCATGGTCACGCAGGGGATGCTGCTGGTATTTGGCTCCTCGGTACCGGGCATTGGCACACCGCTAGGCAGTTTCGAGGTGCGCGGCTACTCTTTCTCGATCTATCGCGTGGTGCTGTTCGCAGTGGCGCTCGCCGCATTGGCGGCAATCTACATGATCTTCATGCGCACACGCTTCGGCGTCCATGCGCGGGCCACCATGCAGAGCGCCGCCATTGCCCAAGCCACTGGCGTGCGTGTGGGTCATGTGTATGCGACGACCTTCGGCATCGGCGCAGCGCTGGCAGGCCTGTGCGGCGCCATGTACGCGCCGACCATGACGTTGATCCCCACGATGGGCGCGAGCTTCTTGGTCGAGAGCTTCGTGACGGTCGTCGTGGGCGGTGCCAACGTGCTGCTGGGCACGGCACCGGCGGGCATTTTGTTGGCGGGAGTGCGCACCGTTTTGAACGGCTGGGGCGGCCAAACCATCGGCCAGATCGGCATGCTTCTGACGGTCATCGTCGTCATCCGCCTGCTGCCCGACGGGTTGTCCGGCTGGCTTGGGCGCCGCACTCGCTAAGCGCGTCACTTCACCGGGGTTTTCTTCGATGGTTCATCTACTCAACGGCCCGCAAACACCCGGCAACGGCCGTGGCTTCTGGGGCACGGCGATGCTTGTGCTGCTGCTTGCGCTGATTTATCCGTTCCTGGCAGACGACTACACGGTCGGCAACACGGCCTATTTGCTCATCTGGGTGTTCATGGCCATGGGCCTATGCCTGGTCTGGGGCTACGGCGGCATGATGTCTTTTGGCCAGACGCTGTTTTTCGGCATCGCGGGCTATGGCTACGGCGTGCTGGCGATCAACTTCGGCGGCGAGGGCATCACTTCGATCTATGCGCTGTTGCTGGCCCTGGTGGTCACGGCGCTGGCCGCGGCGGTGCTGGGCTACTTCATGATCTGGGGCGGCATTGGCGGCGTGTTCTTCGGCATCGTCACGCTGTCGGCCACGCTGGTGCTGGCCTTCTTCCTGGGTCAGACGGCGGGGCCCGAGTGGCGCATCGGCGGCGCACGGCTGAACGGCTTCAACGGCATGAAGGACATGGTCCCGCTGAACATCCCGTGGCCTGCAGATGGTCCGCTGTACTTCGAAGGCACGGCGCTGTACTACGCGGTGGTGATGCTGCTGGTGCTGGTCTACCTGGGGCTGCGCATGCTGCTGAACTCGCGCTTCGGAAATGTGGTCGTGGCCGTTCGGGAGGATCCGCAACGTGCGGAACTGCTGGGCTACGACGTGCGCAAGTACCAGTTGGCGACCTTCGTGATCGGCTCTACGCTGGCGGGGCTGAGTGGGGCGTTATACACCTCCTGGGGACAGTTCATCACGCCGGCGAGCATCGGGCTGCCTGCCGCGGCGATGCCCATCGTCTGGGTGGCTTTCTCGGGCCGAGCCGACCTCACGGCCACGACGATCGGGTCTTTTGTGTTGCTGTGGGTGTTCCAGACACTCACGGTCTACAGCCAGCAAACGGCGCTGCTGCTCATGGGTGCGCTGCTGCTGTGCACCGTGATGCTGGCGCCGCAGGGCTTCGTGCTCGGCATCGTCGGTGCTGTGCGTCGGCTGCTCGCCTTACGAAAAACCGCCTCTGCTCAGGAGCGCAAAGTCGCATGAACGAGATCCTCAAGACATCCGGGCTATCCAAGCACTTCGGCGGCCACGCGGCGGTGTCCGATGTGGACCTGGTGGTGCGCCGCGGCGAGATCCACTGCCTGATCGGCCCCAACGGCGCTGGCAAGAGCACACTGTTCAAACTCATCGTGGGCACGCATGCGGCCACGGCTGGTCGCATCGAATTCCTGGGGCGTGACGTGACGGCAAGCAAGCCCTACGAACGGGTGCGCCAGGGCATGAGCATCAAGATGCAGGCCCCCAGTGTGTTCAAGGAACTGCCGGTAGTGCAGAACCTGCACACCGCGCTGCAGCGCCATCTGCATGGAGCCGCTCTGCTGCGCGAGTCCGAACGCTTGCTCGAACTGCTGGACCTGCAGGCCGACGCAAACAAGCCGGCCGGCGCGCTGGCTCACGGTCAACAGCAGTGGCTGGAGATCGGCATGGCGCTGGCGCTGCAGCCCACGCTGCTGCTGATGGACGAGCCCACTGCCGGCCTATCGCCCGAGGAGACCTACAAGACCGGTGAGCTTATTCAGCGCTTGAACGCGGACGGCATGACGGTGCTGGTGGTGGAGCACGACATGGCCTTTATCCGTCAGATCGCACAACACGTGACGGTGCTGCACTTCGGCAACGTGTTCAGCGCGGGCGGGATCGCCGAGGTGATCGCGGATCCACGCGTGGCCGATATCTATCTGGGAAAGACACAGCATGTCCACTGAGCCCGCCCTCAAAGTCCAGGGCCTGCGCGCCAGCTATGGTGCAACACCGATTCTGCAGGGCGTGGATCTGCGTGTCGGCAAGGGCGAGATCGTCGCACTGATTGGCCGAAACGGCGTGGGGAAGACCACCACGATGCGCTGCCTGATCGGACAGTTGCGAGCTACAGCCGGCAGCGTGCAGCTGCTGGGCCAGGAAATTGGCACGCTGAGCAGCGACGCGCGCGCGCGACGGGGGATCGGCTACGTTCCGCAAGGTCGTGAGGTTTTCGCTCGCATGACTGTGGCGGAGAACCTGATCGTTGGTGAACTCATCGGTGGGCCCAAGGGGGTCAAGCAGCCCGAGCTCGTCTACCAGTACTTCCCACGTCTGGCCGAGCGCCGCAACCAGCTTGCCGGCACGATGTCGGGCGGCGAGCAGCAGCAACTCGCAATCGGCCGGGCACTTGTCGGCAATCCGGCTTTGATGCTGCTGGACGAGCCCTCCGAAGGCATCCAACCGTCTATCGTGCAGCTGATCTGCGAGGTGCTGCGCACCATCCGACGAGATCTGGGCACCACCGTCCTGTTCGTCGAGCAGAACCTGGAAACTATCCTGGACGTAGCCGAACGTGCCTACGTGATGGAGAAGGGCAGCGTGATCGGCCACATCGACGCAGGAGCGCTGAATGCCGACACCGTTCGTCAGCATCTGATGATCTAGGACAGTACTCTAGCGACGCCTTGCCGGCGGCGAAAGGGTAGACCGAAGTGTGCGCAGGCGATCGAAATATCGCCATGCGTTCAATAGACTTTAGGCGGCGTGGCAATGGAATTGAAAGCACAGGCATGATCCTCGTGCACATGCGGCCTCGCCATCGAACAGCCTTGGAATTCGAGGTAGCTACTCCTTCAGAAGATCAATCAGCGCACGGCTGAGCGCATTGGGGCTTCGCTCGTAAGTCACCAGCCGTATCCCGAGCAAGACGGGCCAAGCAGCGCCACCTTGGGGCAAAGCAACGAGTCCAACATCCAGCGCAGATTCGCAAAGCACCGAGACGCCGAGTCCTTCCTTGATGCAGGACTGAACACCTACGACGCTGCTCAGCGTGACGGCTTCCCGCCATTGGACCGTGCTCGAACTCAGCGCCGCGATCGCAGCGGTTCGGAACGCGCAGGGAGCCGGCAGCAAGCACAGCTGAACGAGAGGTGGAGGCCGCTCGATGTGCTGGTTGGCGACCCAAAGCAGTTTCTCGTCGCGAAACAATCGAGGGGAGCCGCGTCCCTCCTGTTCCTTGACCACCACCACATCAAGTTCTCCGGCATCGAAGGCGTGGAGCAAGGTCTCGCTGAGCGCCACCTTGACGCTCAGTTCGACACGTGGCAGTAGCCGGTGGATCCGAGCGAGCAACTCAGGGAGGCGATGCGGGACCAGGTATTCAACAATGCCGAGCCGAAGGCGTCCTTCAAGGTTGCTGCGACCAAGCATGCCGATGGCCTCATCGTTCAGGCGCATCAGACCGACAGCGTAGTTAAGAAATTGCTCCCCAGCAGCAGTGAGTCGGACCTGGCGACTGCTGCGAAGAAAAAGTGCGACTCCGAGCAACTCTTCCAATCGTTGAACCCTGGTGCTGATCGCCGACTGCGATCTGCAGAGGCGCTTGGATGCCCCGGTAAAACTCTGCGCGTCTGAGACGGCAACAAAGCAACGAATGAGGTCAATGTCCAGATCTCGCATATCAATCCGACTTTCGCATAGGTCCTATCGATACTATGCGTTTTGTCGGCTGATTGAGCGCACTTAAGCTGTCTCCACACAAATTTGGAGAAGTGATGCGCGCTGCTTGGTACGAGCGGGTCGGACCCGCGAAAGAGGTTTTTCTGTACGGAGATCGTCCGATGCCGACCCCAGGTCGAGGGGAAGTCCTTGTGCAACTGCATGCATCGGGCGTGAATCCTTCCGACGTGAAGGCGAGGGCCGGAGTTCGCGGCGGGAAGAGCGAACTTCCCTTTCCTTTCATCGTTCCTCACAGCGACGGCGCTGGCGTCGTTGTCGAGTGTGGATCCGACTGCAGCGGCCGAATACTTCCCGGGCGCAGAGTCTGGATAAGCAACGGCCAGTGGCGCCGCGCCTGCGGAACGGCGGCGCAATACATCGCGATCGACGAGAGGCTGGTATTCCCGCTGGCCGACAACACTTCGTACGAGACCGGTGCAGCCCTTGGCATTCCGGCGCTCACGGCGTGCCACGTCACGACAGGCTTTGGTGACATCGCGGGGCGCGTTGTTCTTGTCAGCGGAGGGGCTGGCACGGTAGGACGTCTTGCGGTCCAGGTCGCCAAGCATGCCGGCGCCTTTGTCGTGGCATCCGGTCATGGCTCAGTCGAAGAACAGCGTATCGTCAGCGCTGGTGCTGATGCTTTTGTTGATTACACAAGTCCGACCCTTGTCACAGATGTCCTCGACGCAACCAAGGGCCGAGGCGTAGACCACGCGGTCGAAGTCGAGTTTGGGGCCAATGTCGAAGATCTAGCCGATCTGCTCTCGGATCGAGCGACGGTTGTGACGTACGGCTCCGCACGCGTGATGCGGCCTGAGATGCCTTTCTACAAGTTCCTTTTCAAGGGCATCCAGCTTCAGTTCGTGCTGGTCTATTTGCTGACGCAGGAGGAACGGACCGGCGCCGCCGACCGCGTCAATCGCCTTTTGGAGCAGGGCACATTGGATGTGCCGATTCATGAGGTGGTACAGCTCCAAGATTGCGCACGCGCACACGAAATTGTGGAGAGCGGCCATCGTTCAGGTGCGGTCATCGTGGACGTGGTGAGCGCCGCATGATCTCTTCGCACACCCATGTGAAGACCGCGCTCATCACGGGGTCGACCAGTGGAATCGGTCTCGCAATCGCAGCGGCCATGTCGGCTGCAGGCTGGCGGATCGCACTTCATGGTCTTGGAGCGAGAGATGAAGTAGCGAAAGCTATTGATGAAGTTTCCGCGCGAGGAACTGCTGAAAGCTCGCCCAAGCACTTCGAGGCCGATTTGCGTTCGGCTGCGGCAGCACGGCAGCTCATCGTGGATGTGGAAGACGCGATGGGCCATGTTGATCTGCTTGTCAACAACGCCGGGATCCAATTCACCGCTCGTGTCGAGGACTTTCCGGTGTCGAAGTGGGACGAGATCATCGCGATCAATCTTTCTTCTGTATTTCACGTCAGCGCAGCCGTGTTGCCAGGAATGCAAGAGCGCCAGCACGGTCGAATCATCAGTATCGCTTCCGCGCACGGACTGGTTGCATCCGCAGAGAAGGCTGCGTATGTCGCCGCGAAGCACGGCGTTGTCGGTTTGACGAAGACCATTGCGCTCGAGAATGCCAAATCGGACATCACCTGCAACGCTATCTGCCCAGGATGGGTCAAAACGGGGCTGGTCGAGACTCAGATCAACAAATACATGGAACGTAACAACGTGTCCTATCAGGACGCAATGGCGGCGCTGCTGTCCGGCAAGGAACCCAGCGAACGGTTCACCACTCCGGACCAGATTGCTGCCGCTGTGCTCTTTCTCGCGAGCGAGGCGGGCAACAACATCACCGGCATCAGCCTCGCCATGGACGGTGGCTGGACCGCTCAATAGTTTTCCGGCAGGAGCCAATATGAAGAACGATGTTTTCGTCGTCAGCGCTGTTCGAACAGCTGTCGGCACATTCGGAGGGTCGCTGGCCTCGGTCGCTCCTGCGGTGCTGGCGACGCAAGTCGTGCAGTCTGCGCTCAAGCATGCGTCGGTGGACGGTCAACTTGTTGGCCAAGTAGTGTTCGGTCACGTCATCAACACTGAGCCCGCCGACATGTACCTTTCAAGGGTAGCAGCGCTCAACGGAGGATGCGACATCGCGTGCAGTGCCTTCAATGTCAACCGGCTATGTGGCTCCGGCCTTCAAGCCGTTGTAGGTGCAGCCCAATCCATTCTCCTGGGAGATGTTGACGTCGCAATTGCCGGCGGCGCTGAGAGTATGAGCCGCTCGCCATACTTGAGCCAAGCCTCACGCTGGGGTGGGCGCATGGGAGATCTCACATTAGTCGACGCGCTGACCGGTGTGCTCCACGACCCGTTTTTCGGTATGCACATGGGTGTAACTGCAGAGAACGTTGCGGAGCAATGGAAGATCAGTCGCGCCGAGCAAGATGAACTCGCGCTTGAAAGTCACAGGCGAGCTCAGCGATCAATTCAGGAGGGCCGTTTCTCAGAGCAGATAGTTCCGATTGCGGTCAAGAACAAGGGTAAAGCAAACACATTCGAAAGGGACGAACACGTCCGCTTCGACAGCAAACTGTCTGATTTTTCTGAACTGCGGCCAGTGTTCAAGCGCGAATCCGGGACTGTCACTGCAGGCAACTCTTCGGGTATCAACGATGCCGCAAGCGCTGTGGTGTTGGCGAGCGGACATGCGGTGTCGACCTATGGACTGAAGCCGATGGCAAGGCTGGTTGCATATGCGCATTCTGGCGTTGACCCCAAGTTCATGGGAATCGGCCCCGTGCCTGCCACCCAAGCTGTGCTGAAGAAGGCTGGGCTTGGGATTGCAGACCTCGATGTCATCGAGGCGAACGAAGCATTCGCGGCTCAAGCTCTCGCCGTCACCAAGGCGCTCGGTCTGGACCCGAACAAGGTCAATCCCAACGGGTCTGGGATCTCTCTCGGTCACCCTATAGGAGCAACGGGAGCGATCATCACTACGAAGGCAGTGCACGAATTGAGGCGAGTGGGGGGAAGGTATGCACTGGTCACGATGTGCATCGGAGGTGGCCAGGGGATTGCCGTAGTCTTCGAGAGCGTCGTTTGACGCAATGTATGAGCGGGAATTTGATTTCCCGACGCGAGAATTTATCGCCTGGCGCAGGTCGCGCTTCTAGGCCTCGTGGGCATGAGGCGCCGCACGCGTTGGAGCGTGCATCAGATTCCTGAAATTCAATGTTTATGGAGCGGAGATGAATTCGTTGAACACAGTTGGCGTCGTCGGCGGCGGTTTGATGGGGAGCGGCATTGYCGCCAAGTTGGCAGCGGGGGGGCGGAGGGTTGTCGTCCACGATAGCAATGCCAGCGTGAGAGCAGGCGTAACGCAGAGATGCACTCATGTTTTCGAGGAGCTTGGACGGGCAGGGATGTTGGATGCGGTCAGCAAAGAGGCTGCGATGGGCCGGATCAGCGTTGCATCCACTCTTGATGAACTGTCGGCGACGGATTTTGTGATCGAAGCAGTTGTCGAAGAACTGTCGGTCAAGGTTGATATTTTCTCTGACCTTGAGGCGATTCTGAGACCGGAAGTGGTTATAGCCAGTACGACAAGTGGAATCCCGTTGGACAGGCTGACGGAGCAGTTGGCGAGGCCGGAAAATTTCCTGGTCGCGCATTTTTGGAATCCACCGCACATCATCCGAATGGTAGAGGTTGTCCCAGGTATTTTCACCAGCTCGGCATCCGTGCAATCTTGCTTGCAACTGCTCCGTTCGAGCGACTGTGACCCCGTTGTTTTGAAGAAGTCCGTTCCAGGATTCATCGGGAATCGAATTCAGTTTGCTGTGCTGAGAGAAGCCCTCCACATGCTCGATACTGGCGTAGCTGATGCGGAGACAATCGATTACGTCATCACTCAGACGGTTGGACGTCGGTATCGATGGTCCGGGCCGCTTCAAAGCGCAGATGTGGGCGGCCTAAAAACTTTCATGTCCGTAAGCTCCCAGCTTTGGCCAGAACTTTGCGCTGATGAAGAGCCTCTTGCCGGCCTTCAACGCCTTGTTGATTCTGGCGATTTCGGATATGCGAGCGGCAAAGGGATTTTCACTTGGGACGACGAACGCCGCCAGCGGCTTGAGCAAACGCGGCTTCGCATGCTGCAAGACATCATCAAAAACTAGGGGCAAGGAGCGAAGGGCGCACTGAACCGTGAACGTGACGACCTCACCAAAACTATTGAACCAGTCTCGGACCAAAGGCCTGGCACCGATCAACGGACCAATGGTGCCGCAGCTTCGAGGCCTGCACTGAGATCAGCCTGCCGCTACGCGAGGAAGGCCGAGATCCCCGGTTCATAGCATCCGTCAGCATCGACGTTCTGCGCGTCCGGTCGCGCAATGCTCGGGGCGGTAGTGGCGCGTCGTTGTTCGTCTTGCGCGATCGCACGGCGGGTCCTACCGACGCTGCGTTGCGCAGGGACGTGCTTGTTCAGTTGCGCATCCGTGAAGCCACGGCACCGTTGTTGCATGGACGTCTCATGCAGCCTTCGGCAGCTGCATCTGCAAACTAAGCCCCATCGAATACTCGGCCCGTCTGCGGGCCGCCTAAGGGCGGCGGATTGTGCCCCGCCATCAAACAGTCGATCACTAACGATCATCGTTTCCGGAATAACGAGAACTTCGCAATGCCGGCCGACTGTTGTGTGCGGGACGTAGGGCGTGCGCACCGAGCGCTCTGATGGCTTCAGGTTGGTGTTTCTGCGGCCACGGCGGCTGGCAGCGCGGTCGCCGCAGCGCTGGCATCCCTGGGCAGCTTGGTTGAGAAACGGGTTCTGTCATTTCTGAGCCAACGATCTGGCCGCGCGAAGCCAACGGCAATTCCATCCTGCGGATACCTTTGCAGTACTCACAAACGAGGGTTCGACGGATCGAACGGGTATGCGGGCCATGGCGATGACGCTGACGGCTCGCTAGTGTTCAACATCGGGACGCGATTCTTCGTCATATGAATCGCGCCTTCAGAAAGACTTTGATGATCTCTTATTCTGGAATCTCAAGAACCGGGCGCAGGGCGGCACTTTACGCCGCGTTGGTGACCTCAACCCTTCTGGTCGCCTCGAATCCAGCATCAGCCCAAATCGGCAACCTGGCCAAGCAGAGCGATATCACGCCGCTTTGTGGATCGAAGCCTGCCGTGGTTGCCCTTCTGGACGGGTTCGGCGGTGCCGCCTGGTTCAAAACGACCGCGCAAGAGTTCAGAGATGAACTCTCGAAGTGCAAGAACGTCACGAAGGTCGTGTACTTGAATGCCAACGGCAGCCAGCAGAAGTACAACAGCGACTTTAACTCGTTGGTTTCGCAGAAGGTCGACGTGATCGTCTCGTTCACCCATTTCGGCGATGCCTCGTTGCCCGTGATGCGCAACGCGACGAAAGCTGGTGTGACTGTCGTGCCGTTCTTTGCAAAGATCAGCGGCTCGCCCGGAAGGGACTACGTCGATGTCGTCTACCAGGACCCGATTCCAAACGGTCTCATGTGGGCCGACTTTCTGGCAAAGACAGTGAAAACGGGCAACGTAATCTTCTTGGGCGGCCCCCCGGGCGCGACCTCTTCGCAGCGCTTCATGGATGCCTTCAAAGACGGCGTCAAGAAGCACCCTGGCCTTAAGTTGGTCGAGGAAAACTATGTCGTGACCAACTGGAATCCTGCCGATGCCCAGAAAGCAATCACGGCGCTGATTGCGAAGCACGGAAAGATCGACGGGATCGGCTCCGATTACGGCTTGACAACGAATGCGGCAATCAAGGCTTTTGAGCAAGCCGGCCTCCCTATCCCCGCGCAGGCAACGCTTGCTAGCAGCAACGAGCTCAACTGCAAGTACCTCGAGTACAAAAAGGCTGGCAAGGCGTGGCCGTACTTCTCGCTTGATGGCACCACGACCTTGATCCGCGCTGCCGCAAGGCGCGCAATGGCAGCGCACTCGGGCACGCCATACACGGAACCGCTTGGCTGGAGTCCCTATCCCTACGTCGACAGCACAACCAACACGGACCCGCGTTGCGACATGTCCTTCCCTCCTGATGCAGACCTGTCTGGCAGGCTGACGAATGCTGCTCTGACTGAGCTGTTCAAATAGCTCGGCTTCAGGAAGGAACACCGCAATGGCTCCGAGCAATACTGCCCAGCCCGTACTTTCAGCGCTCGACGTTGGCAAGTCTTACGGCGCCGTGCGGGCGTTAAATGGCGTGACGCTGATTGTGCAGCCGGGCGAAGTTCATGGCCTGATAGGGCAGAACGGGGCCGGTAAATCGACCCTCATGGGCATCGCATCCGGCGCGGTCATACCGGATGCGGGACAGGTTCTCATTGCCGGTGAGTCGACCATCGGTGACCCGCATCGCGCGCGTCAGCTCGGGCTTGCCATGGTGAGACAGGAGCCGGCATTGATGCCTGACTTGTCCGTTGCGGAAAACCTGTATCTCGGCGTCACCGCCGAGTTTCGGCCACCTGTCAGCGATCTACAGGTATGGGCAGCTGGCTTGTTGAAGCGCTGGAGAAGTGCGTCAGGCATCGAGCCTGGCGCGCGGGTGAATACACTGACTTCCGAGCAGCGCTTCATAGTCGACATCGTCCGCGCCCTTGCCTGCTGTCCGCGCGTCCTTGTTCTGGACGAGCCGACTGAACATCTGCAGGCGAAGGATGTCGAGCGTCTGTTCGAGTGCATCGCGGAAGTGACGGCGGGCGGTACCGGGGTCATCTACATCTCACACCGGATTCGAGAGGTCCGACAGATTGCGGACCGCGTGACCGTGCTGCGCGACGGCCGAGGGCAGGGAACCTATCAAGTCGACGGCTTGAGTGAACAGATGATCATCGAGCTTATCGTCGGAGCTTCGATCAACGCCGAGTTTCCTGCCAAATGCACACAGCGAGTTGGTGCGCCCATCCTGGAAGTGGCCGACTATCGCGGCGTTGGAGTCGACAACGTGTCGATGAGCTTGTTCCCTGGTGAGATCCTTGGGTTGGCTGGGGTGGACGGCAACGGTCAACGAGAGTTTCTCAGGTCGCTTGCCGGACTGAATCCTGGCGAGGGGCACGTATGGGTCAATGGTCAGTCGAAAACGCTTCGGCATCCGGACCATGCAACCGAAGCAGGGATGCAGTTCATCTCGAACGACCGGCATGCCGAGAGCGTCTTCGAGGACCTTCCAATCACTGCCAACTTCAGCCTTCGAAGTCTGGCGAAAGACGTCCGACGCGGTATTGTCAACTCGCGGGGTGAAGGCGTTCGTGCCCGGGAAACTCTGTCAGCGCTCTCCGTCAAGCTTGGCTCCCTCGACGATCCAATCAGGTCGCTGTCGGGTGGCAACCAGCAAAAGGTCGTCATCGGCGGCGCCTTGGCTGCCGAGCCGGCGGTGCTTCTTGTTGACGAGCCGACGCAGGGTGTCGACGTCGGCTCGCGGCTAGAGATCTATCGAATTCTCAGAAAGACTGCGGCCGAGGGCCGGGCGGCCATCGTCGTGTCTTCGGATGCGGCCGAGCTTGCCGGGCTTTGCGACCGCGTCCTCGTGTTCTCTCGTGGCTCCGTGGCTGCGGAGCTTGCCGGCGAGAAGGTCAGCGAGAATGGAATCATCTCGGCCATCCTCACTGCAACGAACGTCCGTCAAGGACTACACGCCAAGGCGAGCCGCTCGAAGACAGGCCCCGCAAGACTCGCCGAGATGCTGTCCACGGACTGGGCACCCCTTGTGATGATTGCAATTGTGGTGACCCTGTTGGGAATCTTCACGGCGGCATCCAACGAGAACTACCTGAGCGGCCGCAATTTCAGCGGAATGCTCGCGCTGATATCGACCTTGGCGCTGGTTGCATGCGCGCAGCAGGCGCTGATGCTGGTAGGTGGAATCGACCTTTCCGTGGGGCCATTGATGGGCGTCATTGTGGTGAGCCAGTCCTTTTTGCTGTCAGGTCCATTGTCTGGCTTCGGCGTCGTGGGTAGCGTGGTGGCCGTCATTGCCATCGCCATGTTGGTCGGAGCATTCAACTGGGTGCTTGTAGAGCCGATCGGCCTTCATCCGATGGTCGCGACGCTAGCGACGTTCATGGCGTTGCAAGGCGTCTCGCTCGTGCTCAGACCCACGTCAGACGGATTGATCAATGACGTGGTGATGGACGCCATCAACCTGAACTTCGGTTTTGTGCCGCTGACATTTGTGATCGTAGTCGCGCTGGCCTTGTGCATGGACTTCGGCCTCTTCAGGCGATATCTTGGGATCTCTCTTCGCGCCATGGGGTCGAACTCCGATTCGGCTCGGCTCGCTGGTATTTCCCCAGCCAAGACACGGCTAATCGCCTATCTCTTGTGCTCCATGCTGGCGGGATTGGCGTCGATCCCCCTGCTCGGTCAGGTAGGCGTCGGCGATCCCCGTGCCGGCATCGACTACACCCTCATGAGTATCGCCGCCGTGGTGATTGGTGGAGGCAGCCTCTTCGGAGCACGTGGCTCGTTTGTGGGCTCCGTTCTAGGAGCGGTCCTGATCGCGCAGGTGAATGTCGCGACCACCTTCCTCGGGCTCAGCGAGGCTTGGCAGTCCTATCTGCTGGGCGCCATGATCATCGCAGCCGTCGCGGTCCATTCCAAAAGCCGTCAGCTCGTGCTTGCCGGTTGATCGACCAGATGCTTACGAACATGAACTCGCACGTCGACGTCAAGAAGCTCCCGTCCCGGATGATCAAACTGCCGCCATTGGCGGTTGGTGAATTCGGATTCGTCTGGATTGCGATTGCCCTGCTGGTGCTGCTATCGGCGTGGTTAGCGCCCGATACCTTGCGCTTGGGCGCGCTGACCGCCATGGCCCCGTTCGCGAGCTTTCTCGCAGTCGTGGCGGTGGGCCAAATGCTCGTCATTCGCCAGCGTGGCCTGGATATGTCAGCGGGCAGCTTGATGACGATCGCCGGGTTGGTGCTGGCCATCCTTGCAAATCGTACCGGAATGATCCTTCTTCCTATCGTTGCCACCGTCGCCATCACGGCGCTCTTCGGGACGGTGAGCGGAATTTTGGTAGCACGCGTCAACATCAGCCCGATCGTCGCCACCCTTGCTGTCGACGCGTTGCTGCTCGGAGGGGTGAGGGCGATCTCGGGAGGAACGGCAATGACCTTGCCGAAAGGCTTTCAGGATCTGACGCACACGCACATCCTGGGACTGCCGTCCAGCCTCGTATTCGCACTCGCCAGTATCGGCTTTGTTGCAGTACTGGTGAACAAGACGTTGACGGGACGACGTTTTGTCGCCGTCGGCACGAGTCCAAGGGCGGCTGCCGCGTCGGGGTTGCGTGTACTTCGTTACCAGGTCGGCGCGTATGCGGCGGCTAGCGTGTGCTTTGGGCTGGCCGGCATGATGCTCGCAGGTTTCGTGGGATCGGCGTCGCAGACCGCGGGCGCCGACTACCTGCTCCCTGGCATCGTCGCCGTGATCGTGGGCGGAACGCAGTTCAGCGGCGGCAGAGGGAGCATCGTGGCAACCGCTCTCGCCGCGCTGTTCATGGCCCAACTGCAGCAGCTGGTTCTCGCCCTTGGCGCAAGCCCGGCGGTTCAATTGCTCGTGCAGGCCGTGGCGATCATCGTAGCGGTCGGACTCAGAGCGCTTCCGCGGTTGAAACAGCGTCTTCAGTCCAAAACCTAGATGCATCCCCTGGAGCATGGATCGATTTCCGGTGGCTCGGGTGTAAGTTGAGACGCGGACTCGCGCTCCACCTGCTCGCCCGCATCGACCGCTACTGCCTGGCGTATCACTATGTGCTCGCATCGCAAACTGATCGGCTTCATCGCGCTGAAACCGTCGGCCAGGGCTTGGCCCGTGGCCATCACCCCTGCGTCTTCGCCGCTCGTTCCGTGGGCGTTGGCCCGTCCAGCCGAGCCTATGAGCAAGGTTCTTTCCGAACTTGCGTCCAAGAATCTGCCAATGGCCTTGCGCCTGCGCAGTTGTGGGTACCATGTTGTGCCATCGCGTTCATGAGCAGCGGAAGCGCGGGTGAAGCTATCAAGCCGCCCCACAGCAACGAAACGCCTGTCAGAATTCGTGGCCTACCTCCATTCGCCGAGACACGGCGATGTCGAAGTCTTACTCCATCAGGTGTCCTTTTGGCGCGACGGCCGATTCGAAGACGATCGGCGTGCGCGGCGGCGAACTTATGGGTGGAGCAGATAGATTCAGCCCTTCGATGTGGATCCGCGATGGAAAGGTCTTTGTCGACGGCGAAACTCCATGGATGTGCATTCGGCCTCGCGTTTGAAGAACTTGACGAAGTTGGACAGATCGCTGAAGCCAATACGTTCGGCAATGTCCGAGACAGACAGTTCCGTGTGCGCCAACAGCCGCTTGGCCTCCAGAACGACCCGCGCCGAGATGAAGGCCTTGGGATTCATGCCCGCGGAGTCCATCGTGGCGCGGGCAAGGCTTTTCTCGGAGCATCCCATGCGCTCGGCGTACCGGGACGCATGATGCCAAGCGGCGAAGTGCTTCTCCACGAGCGACTCGAACTCCTTGAAACGTTGCGATGCAGGACTCCGGGCTGCAACACGTGCCTCGTTCTGTGCATGGATGATGCGAATCCTAGTCAGCAATGCGCAGAGCTGGTAACGCAGCAGTGCGTGCATGTCCACTGCCGCTGCGCCCATTCGCGTGTCGTCGTGCATCTGCGCGATCGCGCGGGTGACCATGGCCGCTTCAGTGTCGGCCGGCACCAGATGGGTTGGCAGTCCGTCCAGATCGGAAACGCCGGTTTGACTGACCTCGATCAGGGACGAAGGCAACAGAAACTCGGGCCGAAACAGGACCATCCATCCGTCCCAATCTTCCTCGGGTCCGAAGCTGTGGGCCATGCCCTGTCGCACCAACACCAACGAGCCTGGCGCACAGGGGACTGACTCGAAGTCCAACAGTTGCGTGCAAACGCCACGGGTAACGCAGAGCAGTGTCAGGAATGCATACCGATGCGTTGAACCCAGGATCTCAGTACCCACCCGCCGCCGCAGGTCGGACACGCGGAAGATTTCCAGATCGAGTGGATAGTCTCCGTCCGGCTGATAGTCCAGGCGCTGGATTTCGAGGACGCGCCGTTGTTCCTTTGTCATCGCTTGCTTCCGCCAGCCGAGCCTGCTCGGCTCAGTGTCCAATATTGACAACCATTGGACCATTCTCGACGGCCCGATCCTGCGGTCGTCCCCACGATCGCGATCTTCAAGAATAATGCGGAGTTCAATGTATTGGCTCATCACCTGAGCAGGATCGAGCAGTCATGTCCAGACCCGTGCGCCGAGCGCTCGCCGCCGCAGCCCCGAGAACCGAGCCAAGCTGGCGAGAACAGGAACACCTGCTTCTCGGTGAGGTGATGCGCCTTGTAGGCAAGAGCTTGGCCCCCGACGTCGTGTTTCGGGAAATGCTCCACCTCATGTCCGAGCTTCTAGGTCTGAATCGGGGACGGGTTGTGCTCCTGGACTCCTTCGAAAAAGGAAGCGAGCGCTCGTCGCCATTCGAAGAGGCTTCCATCCACTTTGCCTACGGCCTGACGAAGGCCGAGATGTCCCGTGGCCGGTATGTGGTCGGAGAGGGCATCACGGGGGCGGTCCTGTCCACCGGCCAGACGAGCATCGTGCAAAGCATTGATGCCGATCCCCGGTTCCTCAATCGTGCCGTCGAACGCTCGCGGCTGCCTCAGGAGACGGTCGCGTTCATTGCAGTCCCCATCGAGCTGGGCAAGACAACCATCGGCGTCCTCGCGGCACACCGCATCCGGCGCAGGAATCGAGCGCTCAGCGAGGATGTAGCCGTTCTCCGTCTCCTGGCAACGCTGTCGGGTCAGCTTCTGCAATTGCGCCAACTGGTTCAGGCGCAGACGAGAGAGCTCGAATCCAGGAATGCCTTGCTGAGCCAGGCGCTTGAGTCGGCGACCGCTCGCTACGGCATCATCGGGCGTTCGCCTGCGCTGCTGCGCGCGCTGGCAGAACTCGAACGGGTGTCGCACGCTTCAGCCAGCGTTCTCCTTCTCGGTGAGTCAGGCACGGGCAAGGAGCTGTTTGCACGAGCGCTCCACCTCGCCAGTGCGCGACATGACGGACCGTTCATCAAGGTCAATTGCGCTGCCATTCCTGAGACGCTGTTTGAATCGGAACTTTTTGGCCATGAAAAAGGCGCGTTCACCGGGGCGTCGACCTCACGTGCCGGGTGGTTCGAGCAAGCCAATCATGGAACGATCTTCCTCGACGAGATCGGCGAGATGCCGCTCGCCATGCAGGCAAAGCTGTTGAGGACGCTCCAGGAGGGAACCATCATCCGCCTGGGCGCCAAGCGAGAGATGCCCATCAATGTGCGTGTGGTTGCGGCCACCAACCGGGAGCTTGCCGTCGAAGTGGCAAGTGGGAATTTTCGGCAAGACCTGTTCTATCGCCTCAATGTCATTCCGATCAGCCTGCCGTCGCTCGCGCAGCGCCGCGAGGACATCCGGCCGCTGGCGCTGCATTTCCTGAACAAGACCAACCAGCAGAACCAGCGCAATGTCCACTTCTCGCCGCAGGCTCTCGATGCGCTGGAGGAACAACTGTGGCCTGGGAACATCCGTGAACTCTCCAACGTCATCGAGCGTACGGTTCTGCTCACCGATCAAGCGATCGTCTCTCGCAAGGAGATCGAGACTTGGCTTCCCGAAACCAGCACCAGCGCGTCCATCGCCCGCAAGCATGACGCCCATTCTGTCAACTCAGGCTCGTCGGGAGCGCCCTTGGTGAGGGAGTATCGGCCGTACGGGTCTCACGACGCCGAGGACCTGCGCAACGCGATGCGGCTTCACGGTGGAAATCAGTCTCGTGCTGCGCAGTCCCTAGGCCTGACTCCCAGACAGTTCGGCTACCGATGGCACAGGCTTGCTGCACAAGAGAGCACCTAGTCGAAGTCGTAACGACGAAATGCATGTGCCATGCACGCCTACAGTCCGTTAATGGGGATCTTGAGGTAGCGCACACCGTTGGCTTCCATCGGAGGTAGCTGGCCACCACGGATGTTCACCTGGATCGCCGGCAGGATCAGCGCGGGCATACCCAGTGTTGCATCACGGCGCTGGCGCAACTCCACGAACTGATCCTCGCTGACACCGTCGCGCAGGTGAATGTTTGTATGGCGCTGCTCTCCGACCGTTGTCTCGGCGCGTGGTTCACGACCTTCAGGCGGATAGTCATGACACATGAAGAGTCGCGTCGCCGTTGGCAGGGCCAGAATCCTCCGTGCCGAGTGGTACAGGGCGCGGGCGCTCCCGCCTGGAAAATCGCACCGGGCGCTCCCGACATCCGGCATGAACAGTGTGTCGCCCACGAAAGCAATCAGCGGCATGCCGTCTTCGGCTTCGATCACGTAGGCCACGTCCGCCGGGGTATGGCCCGGCACATGCATGGCCCGAACCTGAATAGGGCCCATACAGAACACCTCGTCGGGTTCGAACAGCCGCCCGAACTGAGAACCGTCGAGTCGGAGCTCCGACGGCAGGTGGAAGACTTCTTGAAAGGTGCTCTGCACAGCAAGAATGCCAGAGCCGATCGCAATAACACCCCCCAGGCGCGCTTGGAGATAGGGTGCGGCCGAGAGGTGGTCTGCGTGGGCATGCGTCTCGAGGATCCACTCGACATGGAGGTCATGGGCTCGCACGAACTCGATGACGGTATCGGCCGACTGCGTTCCAGTCCTGCTGCCCTTGGGCTCGAAGTTGAGCACCGAGTCGAGGATGGCGCATGCGCCGCCATCCTCGACGTACAGAACGTAGGTGAATGTGCAGGTGTCCGCATCGAAGAACGCGTGTACGAGCGGTCGAGGAGATTTGATCATTGGACCCACCACTCTCGCGCTTCAGACGGACCAGGTTCGGTACAAGAGAAAAAGCGCGACCGCGATTGAGAGAACGGCAAAGCCGGTCTGAAGGACCAGGCCCGGCAACTTCGGCAATACCCTACGGCCCACGAACATGCCGGCCATTGCGGCAGCGATGAACACGAAACCTGTGGGCGCCACCTGGGCTCCCATGCGCAATGCGCTGGCAGCCGCACCCATTGATACCAGCGCAATCACGAGCAAAGAGGTCGCCACGATGCCGTGCATTCGAAGGTCGGTCCACTGCTTGAAAGCTGGCACGATCAGGAAGCCGCCGCCGACACCCAGCATGCCGGTCAGCAGTCCGGACAACGAGCCGATGCAGGCCAATGTGGCCGCGCAACGCGCGGTCCACTTCAGCCGCCCGGTCGAGGGATTCAACATGCAGTTCTTCTCGGCGGCGGAAATTGCATCGGCTGGCGTGTTTCCAATGCCGCGCCGCAGCAACAGCCTTCCGGAGGTAATGAACATCGCCGCCGCAAACAGCGTCATGAGCACGGTCGGGGAAAGCGCCCGGGCGACCCTTGCGCCAAGCGGCGCGAGCGCGACGCCAATGCCCGCCATCAGCAACGCTGCGCGCCACCGCACCAGATTCTTGCGCAGTCCGTCGATGGCTCCCAATCCGGCAGAAAATCCAACTGCCAACAAGGCTACCGGGGCGGCAGCATGCGGTTGCCAACCCATACCCAACACGAGAGCAGGAACGGCAAGAATGCCGCCACCGGCGCCTGTCATGCCAAGCACCAGGCCGACGCACAGCCCGTAGAGCATGGCGATGGTCACTCTTGCGTCCGCGCCTGGGTAGGCCGGTTCTTGTCGAGGCTGCAGTCCATTTGCTCAGTACTGCTTGTAGGGAAGGAATTTGCCGCTCATCACGATGCGGACGCGATCACCCGCAGGGTCTGCCTCCCGTTGGAGGTCCATCTTGAAATCGATCGCGCTCATGATGCCGTCACCGAATTCCTCGTGGATGAGCGCCTTGAAAGTCGTGCCGTAGACGTTGACCATTTCGTAGAAGCGATAAATCAGCGGGTCGGTCGGCACCGCGGTAGGCAGCGATCCCTTGTACGGCGTGACCATCAGCCACTTCGCTTCCTCGTCAGACAGGCCGAAGATCTCTGCAAGCGTGCCAGCCTGTTCCTTGCTCAGCGTCATCTGACCGAGGCACGCGGACGTGACCCATTCCTTGCTGAGTCCCACTTTGGCTGCGATTTCCGACCACTTCAGGCCCTTGGAAACCTTGGCAGAGATGATCTTTTCAGTAACGTCGATGCGGTTCATGAGTATTCCTTCAATGACAGGTGATGGTTTGAATGATCAGACGACGCGCTGCAGCACAGGTTTGACAGCGATCGGTTCTTCGAGCCCCGGCTCGGCGAGGTCGGTAACTTGAAGCCCAGGAGTCACGAATGGCGGCTTCAGCGGAGCGCGCCCGCCGGAGAGGTCCTTGGACCTTGTCACCAGAAAGTCGACCAGGTGATTGCGGATGCGGTAGTACTGCGCATCGTGATGCAGCGTCGCGCGCTGGCGGTCCGCAGGCATCGTGTTCACCACAATCTCCGCTACACGCGCCTGTGGGCCGTTGCTCATCAGCAGGATCTTGTCGGCCAGCAGGATGGCCTCGTCGACGTCGTGCGTGATCATGAAGACGGTCTGACGGGTTTCGCGGCAGATTCGCAGCAGCTCGTCCTGGATCGTTCCGCGGGTGAGCGCATCCAGCGCACCGAATGGCTCGTCCAGCAGCAGCATCTTCGGCTGGATGGCAAATGCGCGGGCGATGCCCACGCGCTGTTTCATGCCGCCCGAAAGCGCGGAAGGCTTCTTGTCGATCGCCTGATCCAGGCCGACCAGCGCCACGTACTTCTGCACGTGCTCGTCGACCTGCCTGGCGCTCCATTGCGGCCACTTGCTGCGCACCGCAAAGGCGATGTTCTTCCTGACTGTCAGCCATGGCATCAGTGCGTGCCCCTGGAAGACGACGCCCCGGTCGAGGCTGGGCCCGGCAATCTCGCGGCCACTCATGATGGCCACGCCAGCCGTGGCCGCCTCGAGGCCGGCAAGGACATTCAGGATGGTGGTCTTGCCGCAACCGGAGTGGCCGATGATGCAGGCGAACTCGCCCTTGGCCAGTTCGAAGTTGACGCTGTCGAAGACGGGCTCCGCACCAGGAACGTAGGTCTTCGCCAGGTTCTCGATCTTCAGAAAGCCGCTTGCTGGCTCACCGCTCCTGTATTCATTCGGCATACGTCACCGCCTTCTGCGCCTTGGCAAAGACAAGATCCAGCGCCATGCCCACCAGTCCGATGGCCAGGATGGCGAAGATCACGTTGGTGAGCGAGAGGTTGTTCCACTCGTTCCACACGAAGTAGCCGATGCCGGTTCCTCCGACCAGCATTTCTGCCGCCACGATCACCAGCCAGGCAATGCCCATGCTGATGCGCATGCCGGTCAGGATGGTGGGAGCGGCGGCGGGCAGGATGACCTCGATCGCCTTGCGCATCGGCGTGACTTGAAGCGTCCTGGAAACATTCAGCCACTCGCGCCGCACGCCGGCCACGCCGAAGGCGGTGTTGGTCAGCATCGGCCAGACGGAGCAGATGAAGATGACGAAGATGCCGGAGATCGACGAGTCCTTGATGGTGTAGAGCGCGATGGGCATCCACGCGAGCGGCGAGATCGGCTTGAGCAACTGGATGAACGGATCGAGCGCACGGTAGGCCAGCGGACTCATGCCGATCAGAAAGCCCAGGGGAATGGCGAAGAGCGCTGCCAGACTGAATCCGAGCCCGACGCGCGCGAGCGAGTAAGAGATCTGAAGTCCGATGCCCTTGTCATTGGGGCCGTTGTCGTAGAACGGGTCTGACAGATGTCCGACGATCGTGGAGCCCATCTGCGCGGGAGTGGGGAATGCCGACTTCGAAGGCGCACCGCCGCCCGCCTGCGGATCCTTGCCCATGAGCTTCGCGTACTCGCTCTGCTCGGCTGTGAGCGTCGGCGCTGCGGTCTTGGTGGGCAGCGTGGCGGTGTACCAGATGACGAGAATGAACGCGAGGAAGAAGGCAGAGAGAAGCGCCGCCTTCGCGCGAAGTGTCTTGGGCTCGTTCATGCCGGCGTCTTCCTGATGGAGAAACTGTCGGCATAGGCTTGCGCCTTGTTCGGATCGAAGGTCTTGCCCATGATTTCGTACTTGGGATAGGCGCTGCCGTCCGACGCCTGTTGACCGATTTCTCGCATGGCCCGCTTGGCATCGGTCAGCAGGAACACTTTCTCCGCGATCTGCTTGTAGTCGACATCTCCTTTGATGTAGCCCCAGCGCTTCATCTGCGTCAGCATCCAGACGGCCATGCCTTGCCAGGGCATGGGGTCGAAGTCCACGCGGGCAGGCACGTTGACGATGTTGCCCAGGCCGTCGGCGTACCTTCCGGTCAGCACCTGGGTCAATACGGCTTCCGGCTGGTGGAGATAGGCCTGCGGTGCAATCACCTTGGCGATGAGCTCCCGGTTCCTAGGATCGCGGGCCATGGCGGCGGCGGTCAGCACGGCGCGGTACAGCGCCGCGAAGGTGTTGGGGTTCTTCTGGATGAACTCCGTCGACGTGCCGAAGGCGCAGCAGGGATGGCCGTTCCAGATGTCTCGTGTCAGCAGATGGATGAATCCCACTTCTTCCACGACAGCCCGCTGGTTAAAGGGATCCGGGCCGAGAAACCCGTCGATGTTTCCGGCCCGCAGATTGGCGACCATCTCCGCAGGCGGAACGACGCGCAGTTGAACGTCGCGCTCAGGGTCTAGGCCGGCTTCGGCCAGGTAGTAGCGAAGCAGAAAGTTGTGCATCGAATGCTCGAATGGGATGGCGAACTTGAAGCCTTTCCAATTCTTGGGATCGCGATTGGACTTGTGCTTAAGCGCGAGAGTGATGGCTTGTCCATTGATGTTCTGGATCGTCGCCACGTTCATCGGCTGCGGGTTCGAGCCCAGTCCCATGGTGATCGCCAATGGCATCGGCGACAGGAAGTGCGACGCGTCGTACTCGCGGTTCATCATCTTGTCGCGCACCAGTGCCCAGCCCGCCGTCTTCACGACCTGGACGTCCAGCCCCTGCTTGCTGTAGAAGCCCAGCGGCTCGGCCATGATGAGTGGCGTAGCGCAGGTGATGGGAATGAAGCCGATCTTGAGATTTTTCTTCTCGATGGTGCCCTTGTCCTGGGCCATCGCCTGGAGGCTCGCGACCGGGAGCACGCTGGAGATCGCGGCCATGGCGGTTCCCTTGCCGACGGCGCGCAGGAAGCGGCGGCGCACGGCATCTTGCGGGAAGACGGCCTTGACCAGGCTCGCCTCGATGAAGTCGTTGGAGTAGTCCTCGAACGCGGCGGTCTCGCTGCGCCGGATCAGCTCCCTGGTGGCGGATGCGGCGCTTGCGGCTTCATGTGCCGCTGCGGAAGCATGTCGGCCGCATGCGCAGCTCATCATGAGCGGCGCATCGGCATCGTAAGGGTCGAAGTAGCGCATGGGGGCTTTCTGAGGTTGGCGATGAGTAAGTGCGTGGGCGGCCTGTGGCTGCGTCAGACCGTGAACCTGCGAGATCCTGTCTTGACGCGTACCAGCGGGCGAACGTGCGTGTAGGTCGGTGGTGCACAGCCTGTCAAATGGGCGGCGATGACCTGCGCCTGCCGCGCAATCGGCTCGATGAAACGCGTCGCTTGGCCGTCGATGCTGATGCAGTCGCCGAGCGCATAGATGTTCGGCACGCTGGTTCGCAGGGCATCGGCACTGACCGAGATGCCGTTGTTCCAGGCCAGGCCGGCGCTCTGTGCCAGGCGACCGGGCGTCTGCAGCCCGGTGGCGGCCAGGACGTGATCCCCGTTCAGAACGAGGGCGCTGTCAGTCTTCACGGTCATGCCGAAGTCTGTCTTCTTCACCTGCTTGACCCGCGTGTTGCCCATGAACTCGATTGCGAGTGGTGCCCAGGCGTCGAGCAGGTCTTGGGACGACTGCGCAGGCAACAGGCCGGCCAGTGGCCGGTCGGCCACGTCGAGCAAGACGACCGCGTGGCCCGCCAGAGCCAGGTCATTGGCCAGTTCGCAACCCACCAGGCCTGCCCCCACAACGACGATTCGCCGCGCATCTCCCGACGCATCCACGGCTTGGCGGAACTTGGCGTAGCACCGCAGGTCGTTGATGGCCCAGCACAGATCGGCCGGCAATGCGGGGTCCGGGCGCGGAGCTGCGCCGTGGGCGAGCACCAGGCTCTTGTATCTGACGGTGCCCCTGGTCGTGCGCAAAGCATTCGTTCCTGCGCAAACGCTGATGGCGTGCGTTTCGGACATCAGGCGTACGTTCAGACGATCGGCTGCTTGACGACCTGCTTCCTTGACCAAGGCCGCAAGGCTGATGGCCCTTGCCAATGCGACAGACAGGATCGGCTTGTCGTAGACGTCGCCGCTGCAGTTCGTCACAAGGGTGATGGGCACGTTGACATCGCGCTCGCGCAGAACGCGTGCCATCTGCCATCCGGCGGCTCCCGCGCCCACGATGACGACGCCCGGTTCAGCGCGGCGGCTGTGCCCGGTGTGGCTGGGCGAGCCCGCTTGCGCCACTCTGGCCTGCGGCACGTAGATCTCGAAGTCAGCCTTGCCCACGCCGCACAGGGGGCAGGACCAGTCGTCCGGAATATCCTCGAAGCGTGTGCCCGGCACCAGGCCGCTGTCCGGATCGCCGGTCGCCTCGTCATAGATCAATCCGCACGCCCGGCAGATGTACTGGCGAAAAACGGCCGCCGCGTCGGCCCCGCGCACGGCGAGGGCAGGGGCGCTCATGACGGCGTCACCGGGCTGCTCAGCCGGGCCATTTCTCGACGCAGGTGCTTGATCGCCGGCGTGACGATGGCCACGAAGTGGGACTCGCGAACCCTGCGCTGTACCGCAGACGACAGCAGATAGCCGCGCGCACCTTGGTGCATGAGGGCGGACTGGGCCGACCGCAGCGCGAGCTCGGAGGCGTGTGCGCGCACGTCCAGCACATCGAGCAGGGCAGGCTGACCGCCCTCGCTGGCGATGCGGGCCAGCGCGAACGTGCGATCGGCCAGGGCATCGAGTTCGGCCTGCAGTGCGGCAGGACGATCCTCCAGGAACTCGTTCACATGGGCGAGCTGCTGCTCGACATCCCACATCGAGTCGATCGCACCTTGCGAGACGCCCAGGCCCATGCCCACCTGAAGAAGAATGAACTCGGCACGGATCCGATCGAGGAACGGGCGCACCGGGTCGGCCATCATCCGATCGCTGCCGACGAAGAAGTTCGTGAAACGCACGCCCCAGGTTCCTGTGCCTTCCATGCCCGCAAAGGATGGGCATTCGCGCAACTCGATCGCCGGGTCGTCGCACGGCACCATGAACATGATCTCGTGGGATGCTTCGCCGCTGGCGACGACTGTGGCTGCGCCGCCGAAATAGTGGTTCTTGCCCAGGTTGCTCACCCACGGCAAGGTGCCGTTGACCACATGGCCGCCTTCGACCCTTTCAGCCTTGAGAAGCATTTGCTCGATGCCGGTCATGGCCTTCATCGGGTTGCTTAGCGCCGTGCCGCCGAGCGTGTCACCGCGAACATGCCGCTCGAAGCGTTCACCCCGGAAGACTGGATTGCCGCACTTCTCCATGTAGAGCGTGCAGGCCGATTGGCACCACACCATGAAACCTGTGGCCCCGCACACGCGTGACACCTCGGTGATGGCCTGGATCGCCGCCACGAAATCGGGCTGGCCGTCCAGGGACGTCTGGGCCCGGTAGGCACCTGCCTTGCCCAATTCGCGCAGGACGCTTGCGGGATAGGTGCCGATGCGGTCGATTTCGTCGACCATCGCTGCAAGCGATCCGCTCGCCACCGCCCGAACGGCATCGAGCATTTGCGCGCGGGCAGGCTCGGCATCGGTGGCCGCTGCCGCCGTCTGAAGTACTGCTGACATGGTAGGCCGGTCCCGACCGCTCAGGCGAGCGCGATGTCGAAGGGGATGGGGTTGCGCATCGTGTTGGCAACCGGCGAATTCATGTTTGCGTGCTTGACGATGTCGTCCAGAACTTCGCGCGGTGCGTCGCCTTCGACGAGCACCTTCACCCGAATCTGCTGAAAGCCCATTTCCAAAGGCTGCTTCTGTGCTCCGCCCGCGCCCCAGGCCGCGGGATTGCCGATATCGCCTTCGAGGAAGATCTCGAGTCTGGTGAGCTTGACGTTGCGGTGCGTTGCAACGGCGGTGATGCCCACACACAGGCAACCGCCCAGGCCGGACAGCACAATCTCGCCAGGGGCAGGCGCCGTGTCCTGGCCGAACAGATGCGGTGGCTCGTCCACGACCACCGGCGTGTGGTCACCGACGTAGCTCAGTGTACGGAACTTGCCATCGACGATGGTGTGAACCTTGTTGGTACCGCGGGAGGTGGGGTTGTTGCGCCCCTTTTCTGCGAAGGCAAGCAGGCCTTCGCGATCGATGGGACGCAGGTAGGTCTTGAGGGTGGACTGGCTGGTTTCGGCTGCGCGTGCAGGGGACGTGATGGTCATGGGTGGCTCCAGTGAATGGTGCTTTCCCAAGCGCAAGAGCCATGCCACAGGCCTCATCGTTCTCGAGCGCGTCTAACTCGTTGTTTTCTTTGAGGATTTTCTCGTTCGCATGTCTGGCGCCAACGACTCGACAGGAGAGGCTCTACAAATTGTCCGACCGAATGTCGACAATTTGTCGAACCGCGGATCGGCCGACATTGGACGAAGTGCGAGATCAAGAACAGCGCCGTGCTCATCCACGACGATGTGGCCAGCACGATGGGCAATGTGCTGTTCACCGGTCCTGACGGCAAGATCACCACAGTCGACAAGACCTGGACTTTCGTGAAGGACGATGCGGGCAAGCTGCGCATCGTCGTGCACCACTCGTCGCTGCCTTACGCCAGCCGCTAAGCGACTGGTTTCAGTCTCGGCAGGCTCCGGTTTGATTCGGCATCCATACCCAAACATCTTTCTTGGATCGTTCGCGCAGCGTGATCAAGTCGGGGCGTCAGAGGGCGGTACTGTTGCAGCCGCTGGAAGTGTTCCGCGTATTCGCATGGACTGAGCTGACTCCCTTGTCGACATCGAGTTGCGTTAAAGTGAGTGCTCGACCAGCACGGTCGAGCACAGTGTCGGCATTCCGACCCCATGCATGTGCTAGCGCGCATGCCTCGCAAACAGTATTCCCACGATGACAAGCCCCACCTCGATCCTCACGCCCTCGTGGCAACGCCCTATCTATATGGCCTTGGGGTGCGTCAGCCTCGCCATCGGAATCGTCGCGCTCGTCGTGCCCTTGATTCCGGGCATCGTTTTCCTCGCGCTTGCCGCTGCTTGCTTTTCACGCTCGTCACCCGCGATGGACAGGTGGCTGACGACGCACCCGCGATTCGGCAAGCTGATCACCAACTGGCAGACTTCTGGGGCAATTTCACGTTCTACGAAGTGGGTCATCACCGCCAGCATGGTGGCAAGTTTCTCTCTCATATTTCTGGAAACACAGTCGCGCGGCATCCAGGTTACTGTGGCGATCGTCATGCTTGCCGTGCTCGTCTACGTCTGGCGACGACCGGAGCAGCCGAGCATGCCCACAGCGGTCTAGACATGATGGTCGCCGCCCAGTAGACAGGCGACCGGTCTCCAACATCGTAGGTTGCATCCAAGGACGCAGAGCTACACGCTGCGACTTACGTCGTCAGCAACAAGGAGACCGACCATGCAAGAGCGAAGATTCACGTGGGTTTGGATGTCCGCAAGGACAGTATCAGCATGGCGGCGCCCGATATACGAGGCTGGCCCGGCGATTTCGCTATTTGCGCGCGACGGACAAAGCGTTCAACACCGAAATGGTCATTGCCCCCACTGAGGTCTTTATCGAGGTTTCTGCGACCGGTGCGAAATAGGGGGAGTGATTCGCTACCACTCCTCTGCCATCGGACTTCGCAGAAACGATTGCCCGTGGGTCAAGGCCACCTATGAAGAAAAACATTGCCGGAATGCCGGCTTCTGTGAACGCCGAGAAGTCTTCGCTCGCACCAATCGCCGGGACTTGCACAACCATTTCACCAAATGCTTTCCGAAGCTCCGCTATGGTGCCATTCACCAGTTCCTCGCTGTTGATAACGGAGCCCGTTGCTGCGCCGAACTCGATCGTCGGTTCTGGCGCAGCCGCCATGGCCGCTGCCGCCAGCGCCGTGCGACGTACGCCTGCTATGAGCTTTTCGCGAACTGCCGGCTGGTATGAACGTATGGTTCCACGCACAAGAACTCGATCCGGAATGATGTTTCCCGCACTTCCGCCCTGGAAGGCTCCTACCGTTACGACACCGAACTCCGTCGGCTCCTTCTCTCGGCTCACCACAGTTTGGACGTCCTGCACAAACCGCGAACCGATCACGATGGGATCAATAGTTCGCTGAGGTGCCGAACCGTGCCCACCTATACCTTTGAACACGATCTCAAAGCTGTCGGAGCTGGAAGTAATTGGACCGGCACGAAAGCCGATTTGACCGGCAGGAGAACCCGATACGTGCAGGGCAAACGCGAAGTCAGGACGGGGAAAACGTTTCAGCAACCCATCGTCAATCATTGCTTTGGCGCCAGTCCCGAGCTCCTCGGCCGGTTGCGCGACGAACAGCAATGTGCCTTTCCATCGATCCTTTAACGAAGCCAGAATTCGTGCTGTTCCGACCCAGCTTGCCATGTGCACGTCATGGCCACATGTATGAGCGACAAAGGTCTGGCGGCCGTTCCATTCGACCTGGACCTTGCTGGCGTATGGCAGGCCGGTCTTTTCTTCCATGGGAAGTGCGTCCAACTCGGTCCGCACCATCACCGTTGGACCGGGACCATTCTTGTAGACCGCAACCACACCCGTGCCACCAACCTTCTCGGTTACATCGAAGCCCGCACGGCGCATTTCGTCAGCGAGTTTCGACGCGGTTCGAAACTCCTTGAAGCCCAACTCAGGATGCGCGTGAAGGTCCTTGTAGAGCGACTCAAGCGAAGGATACTCGCGGTCGAGGGGGGCCGTGACGCCGATCCCAGGTCCAGGAGCCTGGGCAAACAAAGAGGTCGAGACTCCCAGGCAGCAGATTGCAACTCCGAGGCGAAGCGATCGCTGTATCCAATGAAAGTTCTTCGCAAGTTGACGTGGCATGTCCGCTGATCCTGAGGATTTGACAAATGAGAGGGGCGCAGTTGAAAGTTGCCTGCGACACGGACAAGCGCCATACCGCTTCGGTCAGTCTTGTCCGCACAGGTCAACCTGCGCATAGTCCTTAGAAACGTTCGTGGCGTCTATTGAGCATGCTTAATATGTGCTAGCGGAGAATCGAATAGTGACCTGCGTCAGTCGACACCCAACACGGCATTGTTGGCGTGCAGGCGCGTGTCACCGCGGATTCGATTCATCGTCACCGTCATGGCCTGCAATGCGCACGCAGCCGGCAATCACTCCTCTAGGAACAAGTCGGCGACGGTGGAGCGGAGCCATTGGTTGGCCGGGTCCTGCTGATAGCGCTCGTGCCAGTGCTGCTTGATCGAGAACGACGGAAATTTGAACGGCGGGGGCAGTGCCTTCACTTTCGCGATACGCACAAGCATTTGAGCGACGCGCTCTGGAACGGTCGCTACCAGATCGGTATTCGCCAGCAGGTTACCCACGCCGGGCAATGTCGGCAGAGTCAACGCCACCTTGCGTGCGACGCGTCGGCGCGTGAGGGCCTGTTCGACCAGTTCATGGCCCGTGCCGGGTGCAGTGATGACCACGTGCTTCTCGCGTTTGAAGAGGTGCTCGGTCAAGCGCTGATTGATGCGTGGATGATCTCGCCGGACGACGCACGCAAATGTCTGGTCAAACAATTTCTGCTGGTAGAAACCGGCCTCCAGTTCAGGCATGAATCCCACCGCCAGGTCGGCATCTCCCGCTTCCAGCAGCCTAGGTGTTTCGGAGGTGATGCGAAGCACTTCGACACGAACGTCGGGTGCGAGCTTGTCTACCTTGTTGATCAGTGAAGGCAGAAATTCAAGGTGGCTGATGTCCGTCATCGCGATATGAAAAAGCCGCGAAGATGAAGATGGATGGAACACCACCCGCTGCTGCGTTGCGGCTCGAAGTTGCCCAGCGTCAACTACTTTGAGCGGCCAGCGTCAATTATCTTGAGCGGTGCAGTCGAGCAAGATCATTGAGTAGTTGTCGTTGCGCTGCGTTGCCGGCGAGC
>NZ_JBFTJJ010000021.1:0-98996 GCF_056395365.1 Variovorax sp. 10L421 | reverse complement strand
AAGGCGGCCGTCGGCTACACGAACATGTCCAGCGACATCCGCAGCCTGGGCTACAAGAGCTACGTCGACTACAACGTGGGCGCGAGCTACGACTTCGGCAACGGCCTGTCGCTGACCGGTTCGGTGCAAGGCGCCAACAAGAAGAGCTCCTATGTCGCGGTCGCGAACCCGGGCATCGACCTGGGCTTCGGCCCCTTCGGCCAGACGACCTACTCGCCCAACAAGGCGCGCTTCATCCTGACGCTGACGAAGACGCTGTAAATAAAACAACGAGGTGCGGCCCAAGCTGCCGCACCATTTCATTTCCATCCGAAGGAGAAAACTCATGAAGCTGGTCACAGCCATCATCAAACCGTTCAAGCTCGACGAGGTGCGCGAAGCACTGTCGGCCATCGGCGTGCAGGGGATCACCGTCACCGAGGTGAAGGGCTTCGGCCGCCAGAAGGGCCACACCGAGCTCTACCGCGGCGCGGAGTACGTGGTCGATTTCCTGCCCAAGGTCAAGATCGAGGCGGCCGTCTCGGACGACCTCGTCGACCGCGTGATCGAGGCCGTCGAAGGCGCGGCACGCACCGGCAAGATCGGCGACGGCAAGATCTTTGTCTACAACCTCGAACAAGTCGTTCGCATCCGCACCGGCGAAACGGGCCGCGAAGCCCTCTGATCGAGTCCAGGCCCGAAAGAACAACGATTATGAAAAAACTGCTTGTCTCTCTTGCGTTCGGTTTGAGTGTGCTGGCTGCCGGCACCACCGCCCTTGCACAAACGCCCGCGGCCACGGCCGAGGCGCCCGCTGCTTCGGCATCCGCACCCGCGGCGGCTGCCCCTGCGGCAGCGCCCGCCGCTGCTGCGGCCGCCGCCGCCCCCGCGGCGCCCGCAGCCGCACCGGCTCCGAAGATCGACTCCGGCGACACCGCCTGGATGCTGACTTCGACGCTTCTCGTGATCCTGATGACCATCCCCGGCCTCGCGCTGTTCTATGGCGGCCTGGGCCGCTCGAAAAACATGCTGTCGGTGCTGATGCAGGTCTTCGTGATCTTCTCGCTGATCAGCATCCTGTGGGCCGTCTACGGCTACAGCCTGGCCTTCTCGGGCGACGGCAACTTCCTGGGGACCTTCGACAAGATCTTCATGAAGGGCATCACGCAGGAGACCTTCGGCGCGCTGACCACGATCCCCGAATACGTGTTCGTCGCCTTCCAGGGCACCTTCGCAGCCATCACCGTGGCGCTGATCGTCGGCGCCTTCGCAGAGCGTGCCAAGTTCTCGGCCGTGCTGCTGTTCTCGGTGCTGTGGTTCACCTTCAGCTACGTGCCGATCGCCCACATCGTGTGGGGCGGCGGCCTGCTGGGCAAGGACGGAGCGCTGGACTTCGCCGGCGGCACCGTGGTGCACATCAACGCCGGTGTGGCCGGCCTGGTCGGTGCCTACATGGTCGGCAAGCGCGTCGGCTACGGCAAGGAAGCGTTCACGCCTCACTCGCTCACGCTCACCATGGTCGGCGCTTCGCTGCTGTGGGTCGGCTGGTTCGGCTTCAACGCCGGCTCGGCCGGTGCTGCCAACGCCGTCGCCGGCCTGGCCTTCATCAACACGGTGCTCGCCACCGCTGCCGCGGCGCTGTCGTGGATCCTGGGTGAGAGCCTGCACAAGGGCAAGGCCTCGATGCTGGGTGCCGCGTCCGGCGCCGTGGCCGGCCTCGTGGCCGTCACGCCGGCAGCCGGCTTCGTCGGCCCGATGGGTTCGATCGTGCTCGGCCTGCTGGCCGGCCTGGTCTGCCTGTGGGGCGTGGGCGGCCTGAAGCGCATGCTCGGCGCGGACGACGCGTTCGACGTGTTCGGCGTGCACGGCGTGGGCGGCATCCTGGGTGCCATCCTGACCGGCGTGTTCGCGGCCAAGGGCCTCGGCGGCACCGGCGGCGCAACGCCCGACACCTTCGCGATGGGCGCACAGGTCTGGATCCAGATCAAGAGCGTGGCGCTCACGGTCGTGTGGTCCGGCGTGGTGGCCTTCATCGCCTACAAGATCGCCGACCTGACCCTCGGCCTGCGTGTGTCGGAAGAAGAAGAGCGCGAAGGCCTCGACATCTCCTCGCACGGCGAGACCGCATATAACAGGTAAACCCCCAGGCTACGCGCACTTCGTGTCGCTACGCCAACCCCCTTGCGGGGGGCAACACCAGCGGCCCGGCAAAGCCGGTTCCGCGGTGTTCGCCGATTGAAGAAAAAGTTTTCAAGCGAGGTCTCCTTTGGATGTTCAGCCCGCGAGCGCTCCGGCGCCAGCGGGCTTTTTTTTGCCCGCCGCCGCGATGGCCGGGGGCACAATCGCGACACCATGTGGACCTCCATCGAAGACAGCCTCTGCGAGCTCGGCGAGTCGCCGTTCTGGCACCCGGAAGAACGCTCGCTCTACTGGCTCGACATTCCCGGGCGTGCCGTGCTGCGCACGCGCGGCGACATCGGCTCGCCGGAGGCGAAGGTAGAGCGATGGCCCTTGTCCACCGAGCCCGGCTGCATGGCGCCGGCGCGCAGCGGCGGCCTCGTGATCGCATTGCGCGACGGCATCTACCGCGCGCGCCAATGGGGTGGCGAATTGGTCGCGATGGCGCGCGTGGAGCATGACGTGAGCACCATGCGCTTCAACGACGGCAAGTGCGATGCGCTGGGCCGCTTCTGGGCCGGCTCGATCAACGAGGCCAAGGACCGTGCCAATGCCGCGCTCTATTGCCTCGACGCACGCAGCAACACCGGCATCTCGCCGACCATCACGCAGATGGCCAACCAGGCCACCACCGCCAACGGCCTCGCGTTCTCGCCCGACGCCCGCACGCTCTATTGGGCCGACACCCCCGCACACGTGGTGCGCGCGTGGGACTGGGACGCCGAGGGCAACTCGCTCTCGCACGCCCGCGTGTTCCAGCAGTTCGACGCCAAGCCCGAGGGCTGGTCGCCAGACTCGCTGCTGCGCTACGGGGGGCGCCCCGACGGTGCCACCATCGACGCCGAAGGCCACTACTGGGTGGCGATGTTCGAAGGCGCGCAGCTGCTGCGTTTCTCGCCCTCGGGCCAGCAAGTGGCGGCCGTGCCGGTGCCCGTCCAGTGCCCGACCATGCCCTGCTTCGGCGGCGACGACCTGAAGACGCTGTTCGTCACCAGCGGCCGCAAGGGTCGGCCCGCCGCCGAGATCGAGCAGCGGCCGGCCTCGGGCACGGTGATCTCGATGCAGGTCGAGACGCGAGGGTTGCCTGTGAACTTCTTCGAGGACTGATTGGCGTGAAGCGCGTTGTTCGGGTGCGATCACGCCGACGGGGGACATTCGCGGAGGGGAGTACCCGGTGTCCTGTGCACGCGCCCAGAACGCGATCGTCCCGCAAAGAAGCTAAGACGCCATGGCTGCGCAGCACATCCCCCCGATCCAATGCCTGCTGACCTTCGAGGCCGTCGCAAGGTTGCGGCACGCGGGCCGCGCGGCCGACGAGCTGTGCGTCACGCCCAGCGCGGTGAGCCACCGCATCCGCCAGCTCGAATCGCACGTCGGCTTCAAGCTCTTCGGCCGCAGCGACTTCAGCCTCACGGCAGACGGCGCGGCCTACCTCGCCAACGTGCGCACGGGGCTCGCCGCGCTGCAGGCCATGCCGCTCGGCGCCAACGCCGCGCAGCGCGCCACCCGCCTGCGCATTGCCGTCACGCCCACCTTCAGCCGGCAGTTCCTCATGCCCCGACTGGAGCTGTTCCGCAACATCTACCCCGACATCGAGCTGGTGCTGCAGGTGTCGATCCCGCTGCTCGACGTGACGGCCGAGCAGGCCGACCTCGAAGTGCGCTACGGCCCCGGCGGGTATGCCGACTGCGAGCACCGGCTGTTGCTCGAGGAGCAGGTGGTGCCCGCGTGCAGCCCCAGCTATCTCAACGAGTTCGGGCCGTTCACGGGTTTTCGCACCGCGGCCGAGATCGCCAGCGCGCGGCTGATCCGCAGCCCGCTCGAACCCTGGGGCACCTGGTTCGCGAGCTGCGGGCTCGACCAGCCCGAGCCGAACATCGGCGCGCAGTTCAACGACCTGGGACTCGTGTACGACGCCGCCGCCAGCGGCTTCGGCATTGCGCTGGTGCGGCAGAAGATGGGCGCCGCGTGGTTCGAATCGGGCCGGCTGGTCGCGCTGTCCGAGCAGGCCGTGCCGTCGCCGCACCGCCACTACATCTGCTGGCAGCCGGGCACGCTGGAGCGCTGGGAGTGCGCGGCCTTCACCGATTGGCTGGAACAGAGCCTGCGCTGAAGAACCAATCACCACGTTCGCGAAGTTCTTTCAAGCGCCCGGCAAAAATCCGTCAACCCAGGGCCGCCGCAATTCCGTAGAGTGCGTGAAATAAACCCCGAGACATCCCGCGAGCAGAAGAAAGCAGAAAGAGGTCGCCGCATGAATGCGCCGCTCACCCCCACGCAGCACGATTCGCTGCAGAAAACGCAGCGCCAGTCCGAAGTGGTGCGCGCGCTGCAGGCGCATCTGCCCGCCCACGCGCTGATCTGGCAGGCCGAAGACACCACGCCCTACGAGTGCGACGGCCTCACCGCCTACCGCGCCCGCCCGCTGGTGGTGGCCCTGCCCGAGACCGAGGCGCAGGTGGCCGCCGTGCTCAAGGCCTGCCACCAACTCGGCGTGCCCGTGGTGGCGCGCGGCGCGGGCACCGGGCTCTCGGGCGGCGCCATGCCGCACACCATGGGCGTGACCATGTCGCTGGCCAAGTTCAACCGCATCCTGAAGATCGATCCGGTGAGCCGCACGGCCGTCGTGCAGTGCGGCGTGCGCAACCTCGCCATCAGCGAGGCGGCCGCGCCTTTCAACCTGTACTACGCACCCGACCCGTCGAGCCAGATCGCTTGCACCATCGGCGGTAACGTCGCCGAGAACTCGGGCGGCGTGCACTGCCTGAAGTACGGCCTGACGCTGCACAACGTGCTGCGCGTGCGCGGCTTCACGGCCGAGGGCGAGTCCATCGAGTTCGGTAGCGAGGCGCTCGACGCGCCGGGGCTCGACCTGCTCGCGCTGGTCATCGGCAGCGAAGGCATGCTGGCCGTGACCACCGAGGTCACCGTCAAGCTCGTACCGAAACCGCAGCTCGCGCGCTGCATCATGGCCAGCTTCGACGACGTGCGAAAGGCCGGCGACGCGGTGGCTGCGGTGATCGCGGCCGGCATCATCCCGGCGGGCCTGGAGATGATGGACAAGCCCATGACCGCCGCCGTCGAAGACTTCGTGCGCGCGGGCTACGACCTCGACGCGGCGGCCATCCTGCTGTGCGAATCCGACGGCACACCCGAAGAGGTCGAGGAAGAAATCGGCCGCATGACCGCCGTGCTGCGCGGCTGCGGCGCTACCGCCATCGCGTGCAGCAACAGCGAGGAAGAGCGCATGAAGTTCTGGAGCGGGCGCAAGAACGCGTTCCCCGCCTCGGGCCGCATCAGCCCCGACTACATGTGCCTCGACTCGACCATTCCGCGCAAGCGGCTCGCGGACATCCTGCTGGCCATCCAGCAGATGGAGAAGAAATACAACCTGCGCTGCTGCAACGTGTTCCACGCGGGCGACGGCAACCTGCATCCGCTGGTGCTGTTCGATGCCAACGACCCCGACGAGCTGCACCGTTGCGAACTGTTCGGCGCCGACATCCTCGAGACCAGTGTCGCGATGGGCGGCACGGTATCGGGCGAGCACGGCGTAGGCGTGGAGAAGCTCAACAGCATGTGCGTTCAGTTCACAGCGGCCGAGAACGAGCAGATGTTCGGCGTGAAGCGCGCCTTCGATCCCGAGGGTATGTTGAATCCCGGCAAAGTGATTCCCACACTGCAGCGCTGCGCCGAGTACGGCAAGCAGGTGGTGCGCGGGGGGAAGTTGCAGCATCCGGATCTGCCGAGGTTCTGACATGGCGACCGGTTTTAACCCGTGGGTTCATTCGGGGCGCGATCACGCCGACGGGATACCTTGCTCCGCGAATGTCCCCCGGCCTTCGGCCTCCTCCTTTATTTCGCTGCGCAAGGCACCCCGCCGGCGTGATCGATCAGAGCACTTGTTGATCGGCCAGCACAAGAGCAGCGCTCGTTGTGCACAGGGCGCCGGGTGCTCCCCGCAGCGAAATAAAGGAGGAGCCGAAGGCGGGGGACATTCGCGGAGGGGAGTACCCGGTGGCCTGTGCACGCACCCCGAACAACAGCACTCACGATGGACCGCCAGATGAGTACCGACACAGCACTCCACCAGATCATCGAGCGCATTCGTACTGCAGCCGCAGCCAGCACACCGCTGTGCATTCGCGGCGGCGGCACCAAGGATTTCTACGGCGAGGCGCCGCATGGCGAGGTCTTGAGCACAGCCGACCTCACCGGCATCACGAGCTACGAACCAAGCGAGCTGGTCGTCACCGCGCGCGCCGGCATGCCGCTCGCGGAACTGGAAGCGGCGCTTGCAGAAAAAGGCCAATGCCTGCCGTTCGAGCCACCACGCTTCGGCAGCAACGGCACCGTCTGCGGCATGGTCGCGGCCGGCCTCAGCGGACCCGCGCGCGCGAGCGTCGGCGCGGTGCGCGACTACGTGCTCGGCGCCACGCTGGTCAACGGCCGCGGCGAGCTGCTGACCTTCGGCGGGCAGGTGATGAAGAACGTCGCGGGCTACGACGTTTCGCGCGTGCTGGCCGGTTCGCTCGGCACGCTGGGCGTGATCGCCGAAGTGAGCCTCAAGGTACTGCCTGTCGCGCCTGCCGAGGCCACGCTAGCATTCGCCTGCGGCCAGGCCGATGCGCTGCGCCTGCTCAACGAATGGGGCGGGCGGCCGCTGCCGCTGAATGCGAGCTGCTGGTTTGAATACGAAGGCGCGGGTGCGCTTTACCTGCGCCTGCGCGGCGCCGCGGCCGCCGTGGAAGCCGCATGCACACACCTCGGCGGCGAGCGCAAGAACAACGCGCGTGCCGCCGCCGAATGGCAATCGCTGCGCGACCAGCAACTGCCGTGGTTCGCCACCGGCGAAGGCACGGACGCGCTCTGGCGCCTGTCGGTGCCGCAGACCGCGCCGGTGCTCTCGCTCGACGGCGCCGCGCCCTTGATCGAATGGCACGGCGGCCAGCGCTGGTACAAGGCGCGGCCCGATCAGGCCGCGCGCATCCGCGAGATCGCGCGCGCCGCGGGCGGTCACGCCACGCTGTTCCGCCTGCCCCGGTCGGACACCCAAGGCAAGGTCCCGCGCTTCGACGCGTTGAGCGCGCCCGTCGAACGCATCCAGCGCGCGCTGATGCGCGAGTTCGATCCGCACGGCCTCTTCAACCGCGGCCGCCTGCTCGCCTCCACGTAGAACAAGAACCGACATGCAAACCGAGCTCGCCCCCGAATTCCGCGGCACCGACGAAGGCCGCGAAGCCGAAGCCATCCTGCGCAAGTGCGTGCACTGCGGCTTCTGCACCGCCACCTGCCCCACCTACCAGCTGCTCGGCGACGAGCTCGACGGCCCGCGCGGGCGCATCTACCTCATCAAGCAGGTGCTCGAAGGCAAGGCGCCGACGCGCAGCACGCAGCTGCACCTCGACCGCTGCCTGACCTGCCGCAACTGCGAGAGCACCTGCCCGAGCGGCGTGCAGTACGGCAACCTCGTCGACATCGGCCGCAGGATCGTCGACGAGAAGGTGCCGCGCCCCGCGATGGAGTCGGCGCAGCGCTGGCTGCTGAAAGAGGGCCTACCGTCGCCGCTGTTCGGCCCGGCGATGAAGCTCGGCCAGTCGGTGCGCGGCGTCTTGCCCGAGGCGTTGAAAGCCAAGGTGCCCGCCAGGCAGGATGCCGGCGCCTGGCCCACCGCCACGCACGCGCGCAAGGTGCTGATGCTCGCGGGCTGCGTGCAGCCGTCGATGATGCCGAACATCAACAGTGCCACCGCACGCGTGCTCGACGCGGCCGGCATACAGGCGGTGATCGCACCCGAGGCCGGCTGCTGCGGCGCGGTGAAGTTCCACCTCAACGACCAGGACGGAGGCAAGGCGCAGATGCGCGCCAACATCGATGCGTGGTGGCCTTTCGTGGAGCGCAACGAGGTGGAGGCCATCGTGATGAACGCTTCGGGCTGTGGTGTCACCGTGCGCGAGTACGGCCACATCCTGCAGCACGACGCGGCCTACGCGCTGAAGGCAGCACGCATCGGCGAGCTCACGCGCGACCTGAGCGAATTGCTGCCGGACCTCGTGCCTGCTCTGAAGGCCCGCGTGCGCGCGCCGCAGGGCGTGGTGGCCTACCACCCGCCGTGCACGCTGCAGCACGGCCAGAAGCTGCGCGGCGGCGTCGAGACGCATCTGCGCGCGCTGGGCTTCGACATCCGCGTGGCAATGAATGAATCGCACTTGTGCTGCGGCTCGGCCGGCACCTACTCGGTGCTGCAGCCCGAGCTGGCCTATCCGCTGCGCGACCGCAAGCTCGGCCACCTGGAGCAGCTGCAGCCGAGTGTCATCGCCTCGGCCAACATCGGCTGCATCACGCACCTGCAAAGCGGCAGCCGGGAGACGCCCGTGCGGCACTGGGTGGAACTGCTGGACGCGGCGCTGGCGGCGGCCTGATCGCACACCGAAGAGCGCTCTGGTCCGACTCGCGCCATGGCAATTCGCGCCGCATCATGGCAGCACCGATTTTTCCAAGGAGCAAGCCTCATGTCTTCTGTTCAAGCAGCTTCCATCGTTCCGAAGAAGCACCTGCGGCACGCCCTGCTGGCGCTGGCTTGCGCGGCCGCTGCCGTTGGCGTGCAAGCCCAGTCGGCCATGCCGCAATGGAAGGGCGAGGGCGCGGTGCGCTATGTCTGCGGCGGCATCGGCTCGGACGAATCGACCGCGATGCGCGCGGCCATGAAGGAGCATCCGCTGGCGCTGCTCTTCGCGCGCTCCGACGGTGCCTACCTGACGGATGTCCAGGTCGACATCAAGGGCGCCGACGGCGCGCCTTCGCTGGGCCTGCGCGCCAGCGGGCCGGTCTGCCTGATCGACCTGCCGGCGGGCCGCTACACCATCGACGCTGCCATGGCCGGCAGTGCCAAGAGCCAGACGGTGACGGTGGGCGGCGGTTCGAAGACCGTCGATTTCAGGTTCTGAACTCCCGGTGCGCTCAGGGCGCGCCGCAGCGCAGCGGCAAGCTCAGCCAGAACGTGGTGCCCACGCCCGGTGCACTCTGCGCCTCGATGTGCCCGCCATGCTGCTGCACGACCGCGCGCACCACTGAAAACCCAAGGCCCATGCCGCGTGCGGCGGGCATCGGGGCAGGCGCGGCGGCAGCCTGATCTTCCTTGTGCATGGCAAGGCGCTGGCCGCGCGGCGTGGTCAGCAGGGCCTGCAGTTGCGAAGGTGTCATGCCCGAGCCTTCGTCGCTGACGGTGATGCGAACAACGCCTCCACCGGGGCTCTGGAGATCGGGCATGGCCTCCATGCGCAGGCTCACGCAGCCGCCCTGGCTGCTGTGGCGGATGGCGTTGTTCAGCAGGTTCACGATGGCGCGCGTCAGCAGCGCGCCGTCGGCCCGGATCGTTGTTTCATCGGTTTCGTCGAGCCCTGTCTCCACGCGCACGCCGTGGGTCCGGGCGTAGGGCCACACCTGATCCCGCGCGTCGAGCAGCACCGTGCCGACATGCGTTTCCGCAAAGCGGTAGTCGTTCGACCCGGCCTCGGTGTAGTCCATGAAACCCTCGGCCAGCGCGAGTGTGCATTCCGCTTCCCGGCGGATCGCCCGCAGCAGATCCGCCGGCGCCGGTGCCGCGTCCGTCTCGGCGTCATGCATCGACAACAGGCTGAGGATGGTGATCTGCGGGCTGCGCAGGTCGTGGGACAGAAAGCGCCGCCATTCATCGCGCTGGCGCTGGGCTTCGCGCTCGGCGGTGAGTTCGGGCAGTGCCACCACCCAGCCCCGCTCGTCACGCGCCGCGGCGCCGAAGGGCGCGGCCTCGAACTGGAACACGTGCGCCTCGGTGGTCTGGTATTCGCCGCGCAGGCGCACGGTCCAGTGGGGGTGTTCCGCCGCCATCGCTGCATCGGCTTGCACCGTGGTCGCCAGGGTCGCGAGCAACCTGGGCAGCGACACACCCCTGAGTGCCGCTGCCTCGCCGTCGCGCGAAGGCGGCGCACCGGCGCGCAACAGGCGAAAGGCCGCGGCGTTGCTCGATCCGATGCGCCCGTCTTCGTCGCAGATCAGCATGGCGACGGGCACGGTGTGCATGGCTTCGTCCATCAGCTTCTGCATGCGCTGGACACGGGCAATGGCCCGGTCCAGGGCCTGCTTGGGTTGCTGCGCGGAATCGGCCGCCGCAGGCGCGAGGGCCGGGAGCATCTCGAAGGCGCCGGCCGGAAGCATGTCCAGCACCTGGGCGCGCTCGCGGAGAAAGGCGAACTGAGACTCCAGCCGCCGCCAGCTCCACAGCAGGTAGAGGATGGCGAGCCCCGATATGGGGGCCGCCGGGGGCAGCCACCAGTGCCGCGCGAGCATGGCGGCGATGCTGAGCAGCAGGCAGGTCGCGGCCAGGCTGAAGGCGACCGGCAAGGCGTGGTGCGCCATGCGGATCAGCAGCCACAGCGCGATCCAGATCGGCACCACCGTCCATG
Source organism: Variovorax sp. 10L421 (assembly GCF_056395365.1). NCBI lineage: Bacteria > Pseudomonadati > Pseudomonadota > Betaproteobacteria > Burkholderiales > Comamonadaceae > Variovorax > Variovorax sp. 10L421. The sequence continues at coordinate 88,395 of NZ_JBFTJJ010000021.1, read as the reverse complement.
CCGCATAGGCGAGTGGCGGCAGCACGCTGATGTTGCGCGCATGAAGCAGGTTGTCGATCGCATTGGCGTGCACCTCGACGCCGGACAGCACGCCCCGGACGCCCGCATGGGGTGCCAGCGTCTGGTCGCCGAGGCCCGGGGCCGTGGCGCCGATGAGCAGCAGCTTGCCCTGCAGCAGCGCATCGGGCACTTCCCCACGCAGTGCGCTCACATACGACACCGTGCGGTAGCTGCCGCGCGGGCCGGCGAACAGCAGGCGCAGCGGGTCCTCGCGCACCCAGGTGCCGGACGATGCCGCTGGGGGATCTTGCGGCGGGACGCGGCCCGTCATGAGCGCCCCCACATAGGGCTGCAGGTGCCCGGCGTATCCCTCGCGCAGGTACAGCGTGCGCGCCACCCCGTCGGAATCCGGCGTCAGGCCCGCATGGCCGACGCCCCTGGCGCGTTCGGCGAATGCCGCGAGCGGCGGCAGGAAGCCCGGCCAGTTCTCGCTCATCGACGCCAACGGCGGGGCATGCAGCAGCGGCAGGTAGACCGGCAGCTTGCCCATGGCTTGCGCCAGCCGCTCGTCATCCCGCGGGTTGATGCTGGGCTCGGTCAGGAAAAGATCCAGCAGCACCGCGCGCGGTGCATGGGGCGCCAGTCGCTCCAGCAGCCGGGCGTGGGTTTCCCTGGACCAAGGCCAGCGGCCGAGTTCGCCCAGGCTGCGTTCGTCGATCGCGATGATCATGATGTCGGGCGTCGCGGTGTGCGATGCAAGGCGCAGCATCCGGTCATGGATCGAGGCATCGATCTGCGTCACGATGGGGCGCTGCGCCAGTCCCAGCATGGCAATGGGTAACAGCAGCGCCATCAACAGCCGTTCGATGACGAGCCGCGTGCGCATTGTGAAGGCCCGGCTCAACGCGCGGGAATGTCGAAGCTTCCGCCGAAGCCCTGCCGGGGGCTCGCGGGTTCAGTGCTGCCCGGCTGCTGCTCGCGCACGCGCCAGTGGTAGCGGCCGCCGACCGCGAAGGGGCCCACCGTCATGCCCGTGGCGTAGACAGCCGGCTCGCTGAGCAGCAGCAGCGAGAAGTCGGCGCTGCGCGAAAGCTCGAAGGCGTAGCGCCGACCGGAAACCCCGGGCCACCGGATCTCGACGCGGCCGTCGGCTATCGGCGTGGCCGTTCCTGCGCTGCTGCCCTGTCCACTTGCACTGGATGGCGGCAGGTAGACCGTGCTGTCGCCCGGCAATCCCTCGAGCTGTGCGGCATCGAAGGCGGTGAGGCGAAGCTGGTAGAAGCCGGGCTCGATTTCGGGCGGCACGGTGAATGCGGGGCCGGTGCCGCGCTGCTCGTGCACCGGCAGCAGGACGCGCTCGTCGCGCGCGAGCTGCAACCGGTAGCCCTTGGCGTTCGCGACCGGCACGAGTTCGAGCGTCCGGTCGCCGCTTCGGGGCCCGGTGGCAGGCAGGAGCTGGGGCGCCGTCAGCAGGGTGCGCGCCTCGGCGCTGCCGTCTTCCAGCAGGACGGCGCCGTGGCCCGCGCGCAGTACGAGGGCAGGAGCTGCAGGCGCTGCGGGCCGCTGCGGGTCTTGTCGTCCTGCCGCGGCGCTCTTGCCGACCGACACTTCGCCTTCGATGACCTCGCTGGCCAGCAAGCCGCCTTCGTCGCGCACGCGGAAATGGGTGCCGCGCACGCCCAGGCCCAGCGACCGCGCACGGATCTCGAACTGCTGGCTGGGCCGCTGCTTCTGGACTTGCGACTCCACGCGCCCTTCGATGAGCCGCAGCCTGACCGTCGCGGCATCGATCGCCAGCACTTCGAGCGCGCTGCGGGAGGGCAGCACGACGCGGCTGCCGCCAGGCAGGCCCAGGGTAACGAAGGCCTCGCCGCCGGTGGTGAGGATGTCGCCCGGCTGGATCGGCATGCCGGGGGAGAGCGCCTGTTCGCCCCCGCTGCCGCCGCGGCGGCGCGAGGCCGCTCCTTCGACTGCCGTCACCACGGCTGCGCCCTCGGGCACGATGCGGCCGTCCGCGAAATGCAGCACCGTGCCGGGTTGCAGCAGGCGAGGCTCGCCGACCTGGTTGCGCTGCTGCACCTCGGGCCAGCGCTGCGGTGCCTGCAGGCGCTGCCCCGTGATGCCCCAGAGTGTTTCGCCGGGCTGCACGACGTGCGGCGTCGGCTGCGACTGTGCGGACACCGCGAATGCAATGAACCATGCGCATGCCACCAGCTGCCTGCACTGCATCGCTTGAGAATCTCCCCTCGTTCCGTGATCGCTCTTTGTCATGTCGGAATCGTTCTGGTTGGCGGGAGCATAGTCCTTGCCCCCTGCGGCACCATCAGGGTTCCTCCTGCCGGGTGGCTTCGAGCCGATAGCCGCGTCCATAGACCGTGCGCAGACTTAGCCCGCGCTCCGCCTCCAGCCCGAGCTTGCTGCGCAAGCGGTAGATGTGGCTGTCCAGCGTGCGCGACGGCAGCTCTTCGCCGCTGTAGCCGGCGCTTTCCAGCAGATGGGCGCGCGACACCACGCCGCCCATGTGCTGGAACAAGACCAGCACCAGCTTGAACTCGCGATCGGTGAGCGCATGCCGCTCGGGCGGTGCGCTGTCCGGCGGAACCGGATGGATCAGCACGTTCTGCGTGAGCCTGTCGAACTCCCATCGGCCGAAGCGCTCCTGGTCCGATTGCGCCACCGGCGAGCGCCTGGCCATCAGGCGCTGCACGCGCGCACGCAACTCCAGCGGGCGGAACGGCTTGACGATGTAGTCGTCGGCGCCGAAGTTCAGCGCCTGCACCACGTCCTGCTCCGAGGTGCGGGAACTGAGCATGAGCACGGGCACCAGGTCGTGCTGCCAGGTGCGCAGCCATTTCAGCAACTCGAGCCCTTCCAGCCCCGGCACGTTCCAGTCGAGCACCAGCAGGTCGAAGCTTTCCCGCCGCAGCACCTGCTGCAGCGCGGCGCCGTCGGTGAAGGCCGTGCACGCCACCGTCGTTTCTCCCACCGTGAACAGCTGCTCCATCGTCCGCACGAGGTGGGACAGCTGGTCGGGGTCGTCTTCGAGGATGGCGATGCGCATGGGGTCCGTTCGTTTGGCGGCGGGATTCTGACAGCGAATCGAAGGACCAAATCTGACGATTTCACACAAACCGCCGCAGTTACTCGAAGGATGCGAACAGTGTAAAAAAAATTCACAAACCGACACGAAAAGTGCCGGCAATTCTGACGAAACCTCGTGGCGTGTCCGCGCCGCGGAACCTCCCTCGACATCATCCGCGCCCTGTGCAGTGCCGGCCGGTGCTGCGATCTCGCAAAAGCCACAGTCTCCCGTGCCCGGTCATGGACGAGGTTGTGCATGCAACCTGATTGATCGAGGAAGACTGAAATGAACAAGACCTATCGGTCTGTGTGGAACGAGGCGCTGAGTGCCTGGGTGGCGGCATCCGAAGTGACCAGGGCGTGCGGCAAGCGCGCCGGCGGCAAGGTGATGGCCGCCGTTCTGTTGGCGGCGGGTGTGCAGGGCGCCGCCTGGGCCGACGTCAAGATCGACAACGCCTCGGGGGCCGTGTGCAGCGCAGTCGGCGCCCCCGCTGTCGGAACTCCTGCATGGACCTGCCAGGTGTCCAACGGCAGCGGTGGCTTTGCCACGATATCGGGCATTGCGACCAGTGCGACGACAGGGGGGCCGGATCTGGCAAGTCTCGCGGGTATTGTTTCCGCGAACGTCGGCGCAGGGGCGATCGTGATCGGGAATACGGAGACCAAGGCGCTCGGCATCGACAGCATTGCCGTCGGCAACAGCGCCACGGCCAGCAAGGACCAAGCTCTGGCCGTTGGCACTGGCGCCAAGGCCGACGGTATCGGCGCAACTGCACTTGGTTCGCGCGCGACGGCCTCTTACACCTCGACGGCCGTTGGTTCCAACGCGGGCTTGAGCAGTGTCGCGGCAGGCAGCGTCTTCGTGGGGAACAACGCGGGTCTCTCGGCCGGTGGGACGAGCGGCGAGGGCCGACACACCTATGTGGGAGTCAATGCTGGCGCGAACAATGCGTCTGGCATTGCCAACACCGCGGTTGGCTATGAGGCAGGGTATAAATCCACCGGAACGTTCATGGCGGCACTGGGCGTCGGTGCGCTGGAACTCAGTAGCGGCGTAGGAAACGTCGGCGTGGGGGTCGATGCCGGCGGCGGCCGAACCGGCAACAACAATGTTTCCATAGGACGGCTTGCGGCGGCTGCAGCCATTGGTACGTCTGCCGGTAACAACACGGTTGCCATTGGCTATAACACCATTCTGTGGGGCGACGATGGTGTAGCGATTGGCGCCAATGGGTTCGCCCAGCGAAGGGCGGTCGCTTTGGGCGTCAATGCGCGGGCCGAGGGTACTGATTCAGTCGGTATCGGTTCCAACGCGAAGACGACGGGCCAAATGGCAATCGGCATTGGCAGTGGCGCGCAGGCAGGAACCTACGCGATTGGCATCGGTGTCGGCGCGCAGGCTCTGGGCCAAAAGTCAATCAGCATCGGCTTTGCCAACGTGGTGTCGGGCGCCAACAGCGGCGCCATCGGCGACCCCAGCGTCATCGATGGCGCCAACAGCTACAGCGTGGGCAACAACAACACGCTGGGCGCAGGCGCCACCAACACCTTCGTGCTGGGCAACGGCGTCAACATTCAGGTCGCGAACGCCACGGCGCTGGGCAACGCGACGAGCGTGACGGTGGCCGACGGCGTGGCGCTGGGCAGCGGCTCGGTGGCCAGCGTGGACAAGGGTGTGGCGGGCTACGTGCCGGCAGGCGCCGGTGCTACCCAGACGGCAGCCATTGGTGCGACCACCGGAACGTCGGGCGCAGTGAGCATTGGCGGCAATGGGCGATACCGCCAGATCACCAACGTGGCGGCCGGTGCGGCCGACAGCGACGCGGTCAACGTGAGCCAGCTCAAGGCGGTGTCCAGCGCGGCGGCGGCAGGGGCCGTGCACTACTACAGCGTCAAATCGACCGACCAGAGTGCCGGCAGCAACTATGCCAACGACGGCGCCACGGGCGTCAATTCAATGGCTGCCGGCGTGGGGGCAACAGCAGCGACGCAGGGTTCCGTTGCGATCGGACACGGCGCCAAGACGATCCTGTCTCCTGCTTCTGTCGGCGGTATCGCGATCGGGGAATCCGCGACGGCAATGGGTTCGAATATCGCCATCGGACAAAGGGCGGGCGAATCTTCCACCTCAAGCAACAGCTACTTCATCGGTGAATCGGCGGGCCAGGGATCCAGCACGAACGGATCGATCGCGGTTGGGTACCAAGCAGCTTCGCGATCGACAGCGACCACCAGCTCCTTTTTTGGTGCGAACGCGGGCAGCGACTCCTCGGGCTACGGACTGGCCGGTTTTGGGACCTTCGCGTTGGAAGGAAGCCAGGGGGATTCAAATGCAGGCTTCGGCTATTCGGCGGGCAGTTCTTCGACCGGATCCAGCAATTCGTCCTTTGGTAGCGGCGCAGGCACGTCCGTCACGGGGAACTCCAATGTTGCGATTGGAGACTCCTCGGGCGGTGGCGTGAAGGGCGACTACAACTTTGCAGGAGGCTATGCGTCAGGCTACGGAAGCACCGGCAGTCGCAACGTCGCAATCGGCTATTTCGCGAACGTCGATGAAGCGACTGCTGCTGGTGTCACGGCCAACGATGTTGTCGCCATCGGATCCAGAGCATTGGCCGGCAAGGACAGCGCCATAGCGATCGGCACCAGCGCAAAAGCCACAGGCCTGCAGTCCATCAGCATCGGCACCGGCAACGTGGTCGGCGGCGATCATTCGGGCGCCATCGGCGACCCCAGCATCATCAACGGCGCCAACAGCTACAGCGTCGGCAACAACAACACCATTGGCGCCACCACCAGCGATGCTTTCGTGCTGGGCAACAACGTCCACCTGGGCGCCGATGCGGCCGGCGCCACGACCGCCAGCGTCAGCGGGGCCGTGGCGCTGGGCAGCGACACCAGCGTGACGCAGCCTGGCGGCGTGGCACTGGGGCAGGGGTCGGTGGCAAGCACGGCAGCGGGCATCGCGCCCTACGTTCCACCGAGCGCCGCCGCGGCACAGGCCAGCGCCATCACCTCAACCACCGGCACACTGGCGGCCGTCAGCGTGGGCGACGCGGCCAACGGCAAGTTCCGCCAGATCACCGGCGTGGCCGCCGGCGCCGCCGACAGCGATGCGGTCAACGTGAGCCAGCTCAAGGCGGTGTCCAGCGCGGCGGCGGCGGGCGCGGTGCACTACTACAGCGTGAACGACGGGGGCACGCAGCAGGGCAACTACAGCAATGGCGGCGCCACCGGACTGAACAGCCTGGCGGCGGGCGTGAATGCGACGGCGGAGGCCGCCAATTCGGTTTCCATGGGCAACGGCGCGAGCGTGGGAGCTATCGCCACCGGCGGCATCGCCATCGGCACGGGCGCGTCGGTGTCGGGGACCGTTTCCACGGGTGCGACCACGCCTTCGACGTTCTACTCGTCGATCGCCATCGGCAACAACGCGAAGTCGCATGACGCGCAGGAAGTGGTCATCGGCACCAATGCAGGTTTGAACGCCACCATGCTGGCGCAGCCGGGCTACCTGTCCGACAGCGTGATGGTCGGGGCGCAGGCGGGCACCAACTCGAAGTACCAGTATGCGACCTTCATCGGCCAGGAGGCCGGGCGCAATACCAACGGTGTCCACAACACCGCTGTCGGCCAGAACGCGATGCGTTTCATGGACGGCAGCGCCAACACGGCGCTGGGCAGCAATGCGCTGGCATCGGCCAATGCTTCGGGTCTCAATCCGGCGTCGGGGTCCAGCAATACGGGCATCGGTTCCGGGGCCGGGGTCAGCCTGCAAGGCAGCGGAAATGCCTACCTGGGCGCCTCAGCGGGGGCGGGCACGATCGGCAGCAACAATGTAGCCAGCGGCAATAGCGCCGGGGCTTCCGTCGAAGGCAGCGGCAACGTCGCGAGCGGCTACGTCGCCGGCAACAACGTGACCGGCAGCAACAATGTCGCGAGCGGCTTCCTGACGGGCATCAACGTGACCGGCGACTACAACATCGCCAGCGGTTTCATGGCCGGTACGGGCATCACCGCCAATGACACCGTGGCCATTGGCTCGCAAGCGCGGGCCTCTCAGAACAGCGCTATCGCCATCGGCAACGGCGCCCGTGCGAACGGCCTCCAGTCGATCAGCATCGGCACCGGCAACCAGGTCAATGGCGCGCATTCCGGCGCCATCGGCGACCCCAGCTATATCGACGCCGACGACAGCTACGCCATCGGCAACAACAACACCATCGCGGTCGGCGCCAACCAGAGCTTCGTGCTCGGCAACAACGTCACGGTGGCCAACGCCAACAACGTGGTGCTCGGCAACGACAGCGCCGACAAGGCGGCCGTGCAGGTCAGCAGCGCCACGGTGCCGGGCGTGATCGCCACGCTCAATCCGGACGGCTCGGTCAGCTATGCGCCGGGGCCGTCCATCACCTACGGCAACTTTGCCGGCACCGCCGCGGGCGTGGTGAGTGTGGGCGCCCCCGGCGCCGAGCGGCAGATCGTCAACGTCGCGCCGGGCGAGATCAGCAGCACCAGCACGGATGCCATCAACGGCAGCCAGCTGTACGCGGTCGCCAGCACCGTCAATGCGCTGGGCGGCAGCATCACCACCATCGTCAACAACGCGCAGACGCACTACTACAGCGTGAACGACGGCGGCACCAGGCAGGGCAACTACGACAACAGCGGCGCGAGCGCGGCCAACAGCATTGCTGTCGGCGCGGGGGCGAGCGTCGGCTCCGGCGCGGTCAATTCGCTGGCCGTGGGCACCAATGCCAGTGCCACCACCGCCAACAGCGTGGCCGTGGGCCCGAACGCCACCGCCAGCACCGACAACAGCGTGGCGCTCGGCGCGGGCTCGACCACCGCCGCGGCCACGCCCATGGCCAGCACCACCATCCAGGGACAGACCTACGACTTCGCCGGCGCCGCGCCGGTGGGCGTGGTCAGCGTCGGCGCGCCAGGGGCCGAGCGCCAGATCCAGAACGTGGCGGCCGGCCAGATCAGCGCCACCAGCACGGACGCGATCAACGGCAGTCAGCTCTATGCAACCAACCAGGCCATCAACAACATCCAGGTCGGCGGTGCAGGCATCAAGTACTTCCACGCCAACTCGCAGGCCGCGGACTCGCAGGCTGCCGGCGCGGAGAGCGTGGCCATCGGGCCGCAGGCGATCGCGCTGGGCAACAGCGCCTTTGCGGGCGGCAGCGGCGCGCAGGCGAATGGCGCAAGCAGCATCGCGCTGGGCGCGAATGCCATCGCCACCACCAGCAGCGGCGTGGCCCTTGGCAGCGGTGCATCGGCCGATCGCGCCGGCATGAACGGCCAGCGCGAGATGTTCTCGAACGTCTCGGTGCTGTCCGCGCAGGGCGCGGTGTCGGTGGGCAGTGCAGGCAACGAGCGCCAGATCACCAACGTCGCGGGCGGCACGCAGGCCACCGATGCGGTGAACGTGCGCCAGCTGCAGGCGGTGCAGGCCGGCAGCGTGCGCTACGACACGAACGTGGATGGCAGCGTCAACTACAACAGCGTGACGATGGGCAACGGCAGCGCCGCCGGGCCGGTGGCGGTGCACAACGTGGCGCCGGGCGTGGCGCCCACCGATGCCGTCAACGTGCAGCAGCTGAACCAGTCCAGCGCGGCCAACACGGCCTACACCGATGCGCGCGTCAACGCGCTCGGCAGCGACATCCGGGGCGTCGCGCGCAATGCCTACGCCGGCGTGGCCGCCGCCATGGCGGTGCAGATGCCCGGCACCTACGTGCCCGGCAAGACGGTGATGCGCATCGGCTATGGCGTCTTCAAGGGCGAGAGCGCGGTGGGCGTGAGCTTCCGCCGCACCTCGGAGAACAACGCATGGAGCCTGACGGGCGGCGTGGGCATGAGTCGCGCGGGAGCGGCCGCCACGGTCGGCGCCGAGTGGGTCTTCAATTGAGCGCGGGGAGAAGAGAAATCATGAATCGAACGATCTGTGGAACTGCACTGGCAGCGGCAATGCTGATGCTCCAGGGCTGTGCCTCGCCGGGCGCCGCCATCGACAAGGACGCGCAGGCGCGCGTCGCATCGGAACGGTTGGAGGCGCCAAAGCCCGAGGACTTTCCGGACCTTGGCAGCGCCAGGTGGAAGCAGGGCGCCTTTCCCGGCACCGACGCGTTCGCACGCATGCGCACCGGCATGGGCAAGGACCAGGTGCGCGAACTGCTGGGCTGGCCGCACTTCAGCGAAGGACTCTGGGGCGTGCGCGAGTGGAACTACATCTTCCACTTCCGCACGGGCAAGAGCGCCGACTATGTGACCTGCCAGTACATGGTGCGCTTCAGCGGCGACGGCGTGTCGACGGGCGGCTGGTGGAAGAACCCCGACTGCGCCTTGCTCGCGCAGCCGCCGGCGGCTACGCCGATTCCGGCCAGCACCAGGCTGGCGCCGCCGCAGAAGGTCACGTTGAATGCCGACGGCCTGTTCCGCTTCGACGGCTCTTCGCTGTCGGACCTTCTCCCCGATGGACAGGTGCGCATCGAGCGGCTGGCCGCCGAGCTGCGGGGCAACTTCAGGTCGCTGCACTACATCGTGGTGACGGGGCACACTGACCGGCTCGGCAGCGACGCCTACAACGAGGCGCTGTCGCTCGCCCGCGCCAACACCGTGCGCGATCTGCTGGTGAAGCAGGGCATCGACGGCAAGCTGATCCGCGCCGCGGGCATGGGCAAGCGCCAGCCGGTGGTCAGCGATTGCGAGGGCACGCGCAGTTCGCCGGCCCTGCTGCGCTGCCTGCAGCCGAACCGCCGCGTCGAGATCGACGTCGCCGGGGAGCAGTAGCCTGTGAACGCATCCTGGATCCCCAGGGAGTATCGGATTGCCCTGGTGGATTCGGATGCGCTGCAGCGCATCTGCACCTCCAATTCGCTGTCGGTCCTGGGCGCGGACAGCGCGCCTTTCGGCCGGATGTCCGAACTGGTAGCGGCGATCCGCGCAGGGCATCAGTTCGACGCCGTCATCATCGGGATCCATGCGGACGCCGCGAAGACGATCTCAAAGCTGTCCGACGTGGAGGATGCCGCGGGCCGGCCGCTTCCGGTGCTGTATGTCGTCCATCACACCGAGCTGCAGATCGTGCATCGGCTGCCTGCGCAGGTGCTGGCGCAGGAGTCGTTCCGGCTGCTGCCTTCGCCGGTCGACGAGGATGCGCTGATCGAGTGGCTGAACGCGCTGGACCGGCGCGATGGCCGGGATGGGCGGCACGCAGGCATCGGGTTCCTGCGCGTCGGGCCTTGATGAATCAGCCCGCCGCCAGCGCCGCCTCCACATCGCGCGTCAGCGAGGCCGGCGTGTCCAGCGGCGCGTAGCGCTTGAGCACGGTGCCGTCGCGCCCGATGAGGAACTTGGTGAAGTTCCACTTGATGGCCGTGCTGCCCAGCAGGCCCGGCTTTTCCTTGGTGAGCCACTGGTACAGCGGCGCGGCGTTGCTGCCGTTCACGTCGATCTTCTCCATCATCGGGAAGCTCACGCCGTAGTTCGTGGTGCAGAAGGCGCCGATTTCCTCGTTGGTGCCCGGGTCCTGCGCGCCGAACTGGTTCGACGGAAAGCCCAGCACCGCGAGCCCCTGGTCGGCGTACTTCTCGTGCAGCGCCTCCAGCCCCGCGAACTGCGGCGTGAAGCCGCATTTGCTGGCGGTGTTGACGATCAGCAGCACCTTGCCCTTGAAGGCGGAGAGCTTTACCGGCTTGCCGTCGATCCGGTTGGCCTCGAAGTCGTAGACGCTGGTCATGCTGTTTCCTCAGGTGGGGGAAGAGGCGCGATCATCACTCCGCCCGGGCGTTCGTGCAAACGCCGACCAGACGGCGCCCAGCACGATCAGCGCGCCGCCGGCGAGGATGCGCGGCTCCATCGTGGCCGCGCCGAGCGCCACCGACGACACGCTCGCGAACAGCACCTCCGACAGCATGATCACCGAGGTCGCGGCGGCCGGGAGCCGGGCCGCGCCGTACTGCAGGCACACGTTGGCGAAGACGAAGCCGGTGCCCAGCAGCACGGCCCAGCCGAGCCAGCCCGGCGAGGCGTGCAGCGGCGAATCGAACGCGCCGAGCGCGGTGCCGCCCAGCGCCGCGGCGCCGGCCACGAAGGCGCAGCCGCAGAACATCGACAGCGCGCGCGACTCGCCCGGCGCCTGTCGCAGGTGGCGCAGCGCGATGTTGGTGACGGCAAAGCTGAAGCCCGCCGCCATGCCCAGCCAGTCGGGCAGGCTCGACGGCACCGGCCATTCGGTGCCGGGCGCCTTCAGCACCACCACCACGCCGGTGAGCGCCAGCGCCACGCGCGCCAGCGCGCCGCCGGTCGGCCGCTCGCCCAGCAGCAGCCAGCCCAGCAGCACGCTCCACAGCGGCATCAGGTAGAACAGCAGCACCACGCGCACCACGTCGCCTTGCGTCACGGCCCAGTTGAATCCCACGTTGGTGAAGCCGGCCGCGAGGCCCAGCAGTGCCAGCATCGGAAAGGCAATGAAACCTTTCCACGCGTGCCGTCGCAAAAGCCCCATCGCGGCGGCGATGACCAGGTAGATCAGGCAGGTGGTCCACAGCGGATGCAGGCCGTGGCTCGCGATCTGTCGAAACGGAAACCACGAAACGCCCCAGACGAAGGCGTTGAAGACGAGCGCGAGAGCTGCTTGCATTGGAGCGGAAATTTTCGTGGGGCACCGAGGAACCGGCTTTGCCGGGCCCCTGGTGTCGCCCCCGGCGAGGGGGAAGGCGCAGCGACACGAAGTGCGCGCAGCCTGGGGGAGGTCAATGATGCTTGTCGCTGCGGGCGATGGCCAGCAGATGCTCGATCTCTTCCGGGTATTTCTTCAGGTTGCTGCCGTACCAGTATTTGATGAGCCACATGCATCCCGCCACCACGAGGCCGAACGCACTGATCGCGCCGTACGCCGAGAGGCCGAGGCCCGTGCACACGCTGTAGAAGCCGCCGAGCAGGAGAATGCAGGCCTGCTCGTTGAAGTTCTGCACCGCGATGGAGCGGCCCGCGCCCATCAGGTTGTGGCCGCGGTGCTGCAGCAGCGCATTCATCGGCACCACCAGGAAACCGCCCAGGCCGCCCAGCAGGATCAGGAACGGCACCGCCAGCCACACGTTGCCGATGAAGTTCATGCAGATCACCATCAGTCCCATCGCGATGCCCATGGGGATCACCCGCGTGGCCATGTCCAGCCGCATGCGCATCGAGGCCACGATCGCGCCCACGGCCGTGCCGATGGTCACCACGCCCGTCAGCGCCGAGGCCTGCGTGGTGTTGTAGCCCAGGGCCAGCGAGGCCCAGGCCAGCACGATGTACTTGAGGTTGCCGCCCGCGCCCCAGAACAGCGTGGTGGTGGCCAGCGAGATCTGGCCAAGGCGGTCGCGCCACAGGCGGGCGTTGCAGTGCCAGAAGTCGGGCAGCAGCGCGGCGATGTTGCGCGCCAGGCCCTGTTCGGGGTTGGAGCGCAGCGGGCGCATCTCGACGCCGGTGTGCGGGATGCGCGTGTTGAACCATGCTGCCAGCACGTAGACAAAGATCAGCACCGAGATCGCGGCCTCGGCCGGTGAGTCGATGCCGGTGTCGATGAACGGGAGGTCGAAGGCCAGCAGTTTGCTGGAAATGGCATGCCCCACCAGCGAGCCGCCGAGCACGATGCCCAGCAGGATCGACGCGATGGTCAGTCCTTCGATCCAGCCGTTGGCCTTCACCAGTTGGGATGCCGGCAGCAGCTCGGTCAGGATGCCGTACTTTGCCGGCGAATACGCCGCGGCGCCGAGCCCCACGATCGAATACGACAGCAGCGGATGCGAGCCGAACAGCATCATCAGGCAGCCCACCACCTTGATGGCATTGCTGATGAACATCACCTTGCCTTTGGGCAAGGCGTCGGCAAAAGCGCCCACCAGCGGTGCCAGCACCACATAGAAGACCGCGAAGATAGGCACCAGGGCTGCGCGCTGCCATTCGGGCGCACCCGAACTTCGCATGAGGTCGACCGCAACAACGAAAAGCGCTTGGTCGGCCAGCGACGAAAAGAACTGGGCCGACATGATCGTGTAGAAACCGCGCTTCATCGATGGGCTGGCTGGCCAGAGGGGTCTGCTGGCGGTAGTGAAAAAGTGTTGCGCTGCGGGCGAATGGGCGGTTATAGCATGGGGGTGGGGCACGGAATTAGGGATCCCTACGGTGTTCAACCCCATTCCCGAAGATGCTAAAACGTGGTCTGCATTGTCCCCGAGTCTTCCCCGGAATTCCCATGCCGCGTCCCATTCTCGCCACCGTCCATACCGGCGCCCTGCGTCACAATCTCGAACGGGCGCGTCGCTCGGCCCTCGAGGCCCGCGTCTGGGCCGTCGTCAAGGCCAATGCCTATGGCCATGGCATCGAGCGGGTCTATGAAGGCTTGCGGGGCGCCGATGGCTTCGCGCTGCTCGACCTGGCCGAGGCCGAGCGCGTGCGCGCACTCGGTTGGCGCGGCCCGGTGCTGCTGCTCGAAGGTGTGTTCGACGCCCGCGACCTGGAGCTGTGCTCGCGGCTGGACCTCTGGCACACCGTGCACTGCGACGAGCAGATCGACATGCTCGCCGCCCACAAGACCCTGAAGCCGCAGCGCGTGTTCCTGAAGATGAATTCGGGCATGAACCGCCTGGGCTTCACGCCCGAGCGCTTCGGCTCCGCCTGGACCCGCCTGAACGCGCTGACGCAGGTCGACGAGATCTCGCTGATGACCCACTTCAGCGACGCCGACGGCGCGCGCGGCATCGCCCACCAGCTCGCGACCTTCGAGCGCGCCACGCGCGACCTGCCGGGCGAGCGCTCCATCGCCAACAGTGCCGCCACGCTGCGCCATGCCGAGCAGACGCGCGGCGACTGGGTGCGCCCCGGCATCCTGCTGTACGGCAGCGCGCCCGATTTTCCCGAGCACGATGCGGCGCACTGGCAGCTGCAGCCCACCATGACGCTGTCGACCCAGATCATCTCGGTGCAGACGCTGAAGGCCGGTGACACCATCGGCTACGGCTCCAGGTTCACGGCGCAGGGGCCGCTCACCATCGGCATCGCGGCGGTCGGCTATGCCGACGGCTATCCGCGCCACTGCGACAGCGGCACGCCGGTGCTGGTGAACGGCGTGCGCACCCACATGGTCGGCCGCGTGAGCATGGACATGATCACTGTCGACCTCACGAACGTGCCCGACGCGAAGTTCGGCAGCGAGGTCACGCTGTGGGGCAAGTCCGCGAAGACCGGCGCGGTGCTTCCCATCGACGAGGTTGCGAAGGCCGCGGGCACCATCGGCTACGAACTCATGTGCGCCGTGGCGCAGCGCGTGCCTTTCGCCGATCCGGCCCCCACCGAAGGCCGATGAAGATCCTTTCCGACTGGCGCTCCGTGCGCCTGTGGGAAACGCAGGTCGAACGCGACCTGCACCGCAGCTACAGCCTGCGCACGCACGGCATCCTGATCGGCACGTTCACGATGCTGCTGATGTGGGGCGTGTCGGCGCTGCAGATGCACCTGCTGCATGTGCACTCGCTGGCGGTGCGCTACCTCCTCACGCTGGGCGTGGGATACCTCGGCTATCTGCTGGTGCTGCGCTGGTGGGCCAGGCGCCTGGTGGAGGGCCGCGAGGTGGACGCCAACGTCGATGCGCCCGATCTGGACTTCGGCGGTGGTTCCCAAAGCCATGCGAGCGCCGGCGACGGCAGCGGCCTGTCCGACGTGGCGAGCGGCGCGCTCGACATCGCGGGCGGGGCGGACGAAGGCGCAGTCATCGTCGTGCCGGTGATCGCCATCTTCCTGATCTGCGCGGCCGTCGTGCTCGGCGCCGGTTCGCTCGTGCTGCTGTACTTCGGCTGGGACGCGCTGCTGGCCGTGGCCATCGAGGTCGCGTTCTCGTACGTGTCGGCCCGCGCCGCGGTGCGCGTGGCGCGCGAGGGCTGGCTCATGGCGGCCGTGCGGCTCACATGGAAGCCGCTGCTGGGCGCGGTGGTCTGCGCGGTGGCCCTGGGCGCGCTGCTCGACCACTTCATGCCGCAGGTCGACTCCCTGCCCGAGGCGGTGCGCGTCCTGCTGAAGAAGCACTGAGCACCGAGCGCGAGCAGCGCCGCCTTCCTGCGCGCCGCGATGGTGTGCATGACGCGCTCAATACAGGCCGAGCTGCCGCGTCCTCAATCGCGCCAGGCCCAGCAGCGCGTCGGTAAAGGGCGTGGCCACCGCAGTCAACTCGCCCAGCTCGCGCACCACGGTCACCAGCGCGTCCAGCTCCACCGAGCGGCCGGCTTCCACGTCCTGCAGCATCGAGGTCTTGAACGCGCCGAGCTTCTTCGTGATCGCATGCCGGTCTTCCGGGCTCTGCGTGATCTCGATGCCGATGCGCCGGCCGATCTCCTTGGCCTCCAGCATCACCGCCGAGATGAAGCCGCGCACGTAGTCGTCGTCCATGATCAGGTCGGTGGTGCAGCCCGTCAGCGCGCTGATCGGGTTCACCGTCATGTTGCCCCACAGCTTGAACCACACGTCCTTCTGGATCTGCGGCGACAGCGTGGTGTCGATGCCTGCGGCGTTCAGCAGCTCGACCAGCTTCTGCACGCGCGGCGTGGCTTCGCCCGAAGGCTCGCCCACGATCAGCCCGTTGCCGAAGTGATGCCGCACCACGCCGGGTCCGTCGAGCGAGCAGCTCGCGTGCACCACGCAGCCGATCACGTTGCGCGCGGGAATGGCCTTGGCAATAGCGCCTTCGGGGTCCACCGCCGCGAGCCGGTGGCCCGTGATCTCGCCGCCGAAGCCGCCTTCGAGGAACCACCATGGCACGCCGTTCATCGCGACCAGCACGATGGTGTCGGCGCCGATCAGCGGCCCGATGCGCTCGGCCACGCCGGCCAGCGCGGGCGCCTTCACGGCGATCACCACCAGGTCTTGAACACCGAGCGCTTCGGGGTCGGCCACCGCGTTCACCGGCACACGCGTGCGCACGTCGCCACGCATGAGCGAGAGGCCGTCGCGTTGCAGCGCATCGAGCGTGGCGCCGCGCGCCACCACGTTGAGGCGTTGGCCTGCCTGTGCGAGGCCGACGCCGATCCATCCGCCGATCGCGCCGGCGCCGTAGATGCAAATCTTCATGGGAACAGGCGCCTCAGTTGCGGTAGCTCGGGTCGATGCGGTCCACTTGCCGCACCAGCGCATCGAACACGTCCTGCCCCGCGCCATGCTCGGGGCTGAACTGCAGCGCGTCGCGCGTGCAGCGCTGCGCGATTTCATCGCTCACCGGAATGGCCGCGCCCATCGAGAAGGTGGCCATCTGGATCTCGCAGGCGCGCTGCAGCGTCCAGAGGATCGCGAAGGTCTGCGGCAGCGTCTGGCCCCAGGCCAGCAGCCCGTGGTTGCGCAGGATCACCGCGTTGCGGTTGCCGATGCTCTTGAGCAGGCGCGGGCCTTCGTCGGCATGGATGGTGATGCCCTCGAAGTCGTGGTACGCCACCATGTCGTGCAGCTGGGCGGTATAGAAGTTGGTCTGCTGCAGCCCGCCCTGCAGGCAGGCCACGGCCACGCCGGCCGTGGTGTGCGTGTGCATCACGCAGTGCGCACCGAGCAGGCCGTCGTGGATGGCGGCATGCACCGTGAAGCCGGCCGGGTTCACCGGATGGGTCGAGCCGTCGAGCACCTTGCCCTGCAGGTCGATCTTCACCAGGTTGCTCGCAGTGACCTCGCTGTAGTGCAGGCCGAAGGGGTTGATGAGGAACTGCTTCTCCCCGCCCGTCACGCTGTCGGGCAGCCGCATCGTGATGTGGTTGTAGATCATCTCGGTCCAGCCCAGCATCGCGAACACGCGGTAGCAGGCCGCGAGCTGCTCGCGCGCGGTGCGCTCGTCGGGGTGCAGCGAGGGATGGACCAGCGCCGACGGCGCGGTGGTGGCGAGTGTGTTCATGGCAGTTCCTTCATGTGTTCAACCCTCTGCGGTGAAGCCGACCTCTTTGACGATCGGCGCCCACTTGGCGGTGTCTTTCTTCAGCAGATCGGCCAGCTCGGCCGGCGTGGAAGACATCGCCTCCAGGCCGAATGTGCCGAGGCCGTCGATCACGTCCTTCTGCGCGAGCGCGTTCTTCATTGCGGTGTTCAGCTTCGCCACCAGCTCGGGCGAGGCCTTGGCCGGCAGGAAGAAGGCGAACCATTCGCTGTGCGCCATGTCCTTGATGCCCTGTTCGCCGAAGGTGGGCACTTCGGGCGCGAAGCGGCTGCGCTTGGCGCCCGAGACGCCCAGGATGCGCACCTTGCCTGAGGGCAGGTGCTGTGTGATGTCGCCGATCGGCCCCGACACCGCCGAGATGTTGCTGCCCAGCAGGTCGAGCATGGCGGGCTGCGTGCCGCGGTAGGCCGCGTGCTTGAGCTCGACGCCGCCCTTCTTGCCCAGCAGCGCGCCGATGAAGTGCGGCGTGGAGCCCGCGGCGGGCGAACCGTAGTTGGCGCCGGCCGGATTGGCCTTGGCCCAGGCCAGGAACTCGGGCACCGTCTTCACGCTGGCCGGAACGGCCGGGCCCACGGCAAAGCCGAAGTCGAAGATGCAGGCCAGGCTGACGGGCGTGATGTCGACCATCGGGTCGTACGGCAGCTTCTTGTAGATGTGCGGATAGATCGTGAGGATCGAGGTCGGCGTCTGCAGGATGGTGCTGCCGTCGGCCGGGCGGCCCTTCACGTAGCTCACGGCGATCTGGCCGCCCGCGCCGGTGCGGTTCTCGACCACCGCCACCTTCGCGTACTCGGGGCTGAGCTTCTGCGCGAGGCGCCGGCAGGTGGTGTCCGAGGTGCCGCCGGCCGCGAAGCCGGTGACGATGGTGGCGGTCTCGATGCTCATCGCCTGCGCGAAGACGTTCTGGCCAAGGCTGGCCATCAAGGCGGATGCACTGGTGGTCTGCAGGATCTGGCGGCGGGTGAAGCTCATGGTGTCTCTCTCCGGACGGTGGTTATGGAGGGTCGATCAAGACTCGTCGCGCAGCCAGGTGACCGCGCCCGAGTGGGTCACGGCGCCCTGATGGGCAGGGCGCACGGTGAGCGCGTATTTTTCCAGCAAGCCCCCGCGGGCCGCCCCCGCGTTTACCTCACGTCGGGTGAGCCGCGCGGCGATTTCCTCCGTGGTGAGATCGACCGTGATCGAGCGTGCCTCGGCACGCGCGTCGATGGCGATCACGTCGCCGTCGCGCAGCGCCGCAATCGGTCCGCCGTCGGCCGCTTCGGGCCCCGCGTAGCCGATGCACAGGCCGCGCGTGGCGCCCGAGAAGCGCCCGTCGGTCAGCAGTGCCACCTTGTCGCCCATGCCCTGGCCATAGAGCAGGGCGGTGATGCCGAGCATCTCGCGCATGCCGGGACTGCCCTTGGGGCCTTCGTTGCGGATCACGATCACGTCGCCGGGTTCGTACAGGCGGTTCTGCACGGCGGTCTGCGCTTCTTCCTCCGAGTTGAAGACGCGCGCCGGCCCGCGAAACACCAGCCCCTGGAGCCCCGCCGTCTTGAGCAGCGCGCCGTCCGGGCAAAGGTTGCCCTTGAGCACTGCGAGGCCGCCGTCGCGCGTGATCGGGTTGCCGGCCTCGCGCACCACGCGGCCATCAGGCGCAAGGGCGCCGGCCAGTTCCTCGGCCATCGTGCGGCCGGTGAAGGTGAGCGCATCGCCATGCAGGAAGCCCTGCTCCAGCAGCGTGCGCAGGATCACGCCGGCGCCGCCGATGTAGAACACGTCGCGCGCAAGGTACTGGCCGCCGGGGCGCAGGTCGGCGATGAGCGGCGTGCGCGCGAAGACCTCGGCCACGTCGTCGAGGTGGAACTTGATGCCGGCCTCGTGCGCGATGGCCGGCAGGTGCAGCGCTGCGTTGGTCGAGCCCCCGGTGGCCGATACCACGGCGCAGGCGTTCTCGAGCGCCTTGCGCGTGACGATGTCGCGCGGCAGCGGGCTGTCGCCCATCACTGCCTTCATGAGCGTTTTTGCGGCGCGGCGCATCAGCGGCGCGCGTTCGCTGAACACGGCAGGCACCATGCTCGAGCCGATGGGCGCGAGGCCCAGTGCCTCCGACACCATGCCCATCGTGTTGGCCGTGAACTGCCCTGCGCAGGCGCCGGCCGTCGGCAGGCAGGCGCGGCTCATCGCGTCGAGTTCGTCGTGCGTGGCGGTGCCGGCCAGCACCTTGCCGATGGTCTCGTAGGTGTCGACCACGTTCAGGTCGCGCCCGTCCGGCCCCGGCATCTGGCCAGGCAGCGCCGAGCCGCCATGCACGAACACGCTGGGCACGTTGCAGCGGACCATGCCCATCATCAGGCCGGGCAGGTTCTTGTCGCACGCGCCGATGGCGAAGATCCCGTCCCACTGGTGGCCGCGCGTGGAGGCTTCCACGCTGTCGGCGATCAGCTCGCGCGAGATCAGCGAGAAGCGCATGCCCGAGTGCGCCATCGTCAACCCGTCGCTGATCGACACCACCGGGCATTCGTGCGGCGTGCCGCCGCCCGCATAGATGCCGGTCTTGGCGTGCTGCGCCTGCTCGCGCAGGTTGAGGTTGCACGGGCTCATCTCGCCGCCTGTATGGAACACGCCGATGTGCGGGCGCGCGATGTCCTCGTCGTCCTGTCCCAGCGCATGCAGGAAGCTGCGCGTGGTCGCACGGATCGTGCCCTCGCGGATGGTGGCGGAGCGAAAGCGCTTGGGTGGGGCGGCGGGCGCGGTCATGAGGTCAGAACATCCCGTTCTTGTTTGCAGCGGTTTCCGGCACGGGCTGTACCACGTCCCAGTGCTCGACGATCTTGCCGTTCTCCAGCTTGAAGATGTCGACGATGGCGCTGCCGCGCGTGCCCGGCTCCCGCACCGCGTTGACGTGCAGGATCACGTAGTCGCCGTCGACGAAGCTGCGCTTGATGTC
This sequence comes from Variovorax sp. 10L421, assembly GCF_056395365.1. Lineage (NCBI taxonomy): Bacteria > Pseudomonadati > Pseudomonadota > Betaproteobacteria > Burkholderiales > Comamonadaceae > Variovorax > Variovorax sp. 10L421. Next base: position 68,425 of record NZ_JBFTJJ010000021.1, on the reverse strand, counting down.
GCTGCGCGAGTTCGGAAACTTCTCGCGCAGGAACGCGATGAACTTGCGAAAACCCTCGGGGCCGTCGGCCGCCGTGGGGTTGTGCTGCACGTAGCGGCTGCCCACGTACTGCAGCGCTGCGTCGGCGTCCTTCTGGTTCAGGCCTTTTTCATAGAAGGCGAGCACCGCCTGGCGGTTGGCTTCCTGCTGGGCGGTCGCGCCTTGCTTGCCGGCGCCCATGGGTGCGCACGCGGCGAGGAAGAGGGTGGCTGCTGTGGCGATGGCCGCCAAAGTCATGCGTTGCATCGAGCGTGCTCCGGTGTGAAGAAAATCAGTAGCCGTTGGGCGAGGCGGTGCCGGGCGCGGCCTTGTACATGGCCAGCAGCTGCTTCGCCGCCGCCGCCAGCACGATGGTGTCCACGCCCACCGCCACGAACAGCGCGCCGGCCGCGAGCCACTTGCGTGCCTGTTCCTCGGTGGTCGACAGGATGCCCGGCGCCTTGCCGGCCTTGCGGATGCGCGCAATCGCGTCGGCAATCACGGCCTGCACCTCGGGGTGGTTCGGCTGGCCCACGAAGCCCATCGAGGCCGACAGGTCGGCCGGGCCGATGAACACGCCGTCAACGCCCGGCGTGGCCGCGATGGCGTCGAGGTTCTTCATTGCCTCCACCGTCTCGGCCTGCACCAGCAGGCAGGTCTGCGCATTGGCCTCGTGCAGGTAGTTGGGGTAGGCCTGCCAGCGCGAGGCGCGCGCCAGCGCACTGCCCATGCCGCGGATGCCTTCAGGCGGGTAGCGCATGCCCTGCACCAGCCGCGCCGCCTGCTCGGCCGTGTCGACCATCGGCACCAGCAGCGTCTGCGCGCCGATGTCGAGGTGCTGCTTGATCAGCGTGGTGTCGCCGACCGGAATGCGCACGACGGGGTGCGAGCGCTCCGACTCGGGCTGCGCCGACCATGCGCTCGAAATGCCCTGCAGCTGCGCGAGCACCGAGCGCAGGTCGTTGGGCGCGTGCTCGCCGTCGACCAGCAGCCAGTCGTAGCCGGTGCCGGCCAGGATCTCGGCGGCGTAGCCGTCGGCCAGCCCGACCCACAGGCCGATCTGGGGCTTGCCTGATTGAAGGGCTTGCTTGAAGGTGTTGATGGGGGTGTGCATGTTTAGTCCGGGAGGTGGAAGGGTGATGTCTTCATTCGTGGAACACCGCGGAACCGGCTTTGCCGGGCCGCTGGCGTTGCCCCCGGTAGGGGGTTGGCGAAGCGACACGAAGTGCGCGAAGCCTGGGGGCGAGCCTCATACAAATCGGAAGGAGATGGAGCCGAGCGGGCCGTAGTCCGCGTGGAAGGTGTCACCGGGAACTGCGGTGGTGGGCCGCGTGAACGAACCGCCCAACACCACTTCGCCGGCTTCGAGGCATTCGTCCCACGGCGCCAGCTTGTTCGCAAGCCACGCCACACCGGTCGCCGGGTGGTTGAGCACGGCCGCGGCCACGCCCGATTCCTCGATCACGCCGTTCTTGTAGAGCAGCGCGCTCACCCAGCGCAGGTCGACCGCGTCGGGCTTCACCGGCCGGCCACCCATCACGATGCCGGCATTGGCCGCGTTGTCGGCGATGGTGTCGAACACCTTGCGCGGCGCCTTGGTGTGGCGGTCGAACTGCTCGATGCGCGCATCGATGATCTCGATGGCCGGCACCACGTAGTCGGTGGCGGCCAGCACGTCGAAGATGGTCACGTTCGGGCCCCGCAGCTTCTTGCCGAGGACGAAGGCCAGCTCCACCTCGACGCGCGGCGCGATGAAGCGCTTGAACGGGATGTCGCCGCCCTGCTCGAAGAACATGTCGTCCAGCAGCGTGCCGTAATCGGGCTCGTCGATCTGGCTGGACTGCTGCATGGCGCGCGAGGTCAGGCCGATCTTGTGGCCCTTCACGGTGCGGCCTTCGGCAATCTTGGCCTTCACCCATTCGCGCGAGATGGCGTAGCCGTCTTCCACGGTCATCTCGGGAAAGCGCTTGGAGAAGTGCTCGACCTGCACGCGCGACTTCTCGCTTTCGTGCAACTCGGCGGCCAGTTGGGCGATGGTGGCTTTGGAGAGCATGTGGTTTCGTTCAGTTCTTGTTGAACAGGGGATGCAGGTTGCTGTGCTTGCCGTCGTACACCTGCCCGGGGCTTTCGTCGATCTGCAGCGTGATGCCGATGGGGCGTTGGTCGAAGATCGGCGCGAAATGCGCGCGCACGCCGGCCAGCAGATCGTCGCCGGCCTTCTTCTTCACCGCCTCGGCGCGGCCCGCAGCCATGCGCAGGTTGAGGTAAACGAAGGCGTAGTCGGCCTTGCCATCGGCCACCGCGTGGTGCGCCGCAGGGTAGGCCAGCACGCGCGTACCGCCGATGGGGAACACCGGCTTGCCGGCTTCGTCGCGCTGCTCCAGCATGGTGTCGGCCAGCGTGCGGCACAGGGCCGACATGTCGGTCTCGGCCTCGATATTCGGCGTGTAGAGGATCACCAGATGAGGCATTGCTGTTCTCCGTTCATTCCACCGACATGGTCGCGGCCGTGCACGTTACCGCGAAGATCGGAATCGCCTTCATATGGAAGATCTCACCTTTGCCGCGCGCGGCCGCGGCCACGCTGAGGAAGGTGCGGATCTCGAAGCCGCCCTGGCCCGCCTCGCGGTAGGTGGCTTCGTCGCCATAGTCGTCCAGCGAGAGCATGCCCTCGCGATCGTTGGCGCACCAGCGGCGCATGAACTCGGCGTCCCACTCCGCGTTCACCTTGCCAGAATCGGGCGTGGCCGGCCAGTGCGAGATACCGCCCGTGCCCACCAGCGCGATGCGCTCGGGCACCTTGTCGCAGGCGCGGCGCAAGGCCTCGCCGAAGGCCCAGGCGCGGTGCAGCGGCGTGAGCGGCGGGCCCTGGCAGTTGATGTTCACGGGGATGACCTTGGTGTCGAAGTTCGGCGTGAGGAAGTTCAGCGGCACCATGATGCCGTGGTCGAACTTCCATTCCTCCGCATAGGCCACGTCCACTGTCTGCATCACCTCGCGGATGATGCGCTGCGACAGTGCTGCGTCGCCGGGGATGGTGTGCTTCTCGATGCCCAGCCACTTCGGGTCTTCGATCGGACCTTCGTAGCTGTCGGCCATGCCGATGGCATAGGCCGGCATGTTGTTCATGAAGAAGTTCGCGAAGTGCTCCGCGGCGATCACGATCACCGCGTCGGGCTTGGTGGCGCGCATGGCCTCGCCGAAGCGGTGGAACTGCGCATGGAACTCGTCCTTTACGGCCGGGTCCGCCAGATGCGCGCGGCCGGTGATGCCGGGGGCGTGGCTGCACACGCCTGCAAAAACCAGACTCATACGCCTGCCACCTTTTCGTCTGTGCCCGTCGTCATCGCATAGATGCCCGCGCGCACCGGTCCGTACTTGCGCACGCCTTCGCGCATGGCTTCGAGGTAATCGGCCCACGGAATGCCGAGCAGGGGCGCGAAATGCATCAGCAGCTGGCCGTTGCAGCCGAGCACGTAGAGCTTGCCGATGTCGCCTGAATCGATTGCTTCGCGCTCTTCATCGTCGAGGTCATAGCCGGCGAGCAGCGCGGTGCGCGTGTCGCCCCCTTCGGCATAGCGCCGCTGCACCTCCTGCTCGCGGTTGAGCGCGAAGAGGAATTTCTGCATCGCATAGAGGCTCATGGTTCAGCCCTCGATCTGGATGTTGGCCTTGCGGATCACGTCGTCGTACTTCGCGATCTCGCTCTGGATGAAGGCCGCGAAGCGCTCCGGCGTGCCCGACAGCGACGCGATGCCTCCCTTCTGGAAGGCCTCGGTCAACGCGGGGCCCGCGAGCGCGCGGTTCACCTCGGCGTTCATGCGCTGCACGATGGCGTCGGGCGTGCCGGCCGGCGCCAGCAGGCCGTTCCACGAATTGGACTCGATGGGCACGCCCTGTTCGGCCAGTGTGGGTATGGCGGGCGCGTACTGCGAGCGCTGCGCGGTCGCCATGCCCAGCGCCACCAGCTTGCCGCTCTGGATGTGGCCGCGGAACTCGGGCCAGTTGCCGAACATCATCGTTACCTGCCCGCCGAGCAGGTCGGTGAGCGCCGGGCCCTGGCCCTTGTAGGGCACGTGCACGATGTCCAGGCCCATCTGCAGCTTGAGCATCTCGCCAGAGAGATGCGCCGAGGTGCCGTTGCCGAAGGAGGCGAAGCTCAGCGTGCCGGGCTTGGCCTTGGCGGCGTTGCGCAGGTCGGCCAGCGTCTTCAGGCCGCTCGCGGGGTGCGTGGCCAGCACGTGCTCCGACATGCCCATCAGGGCGACGGGGCGCAGGTCTTTCTGCGTGTCGTAGGGCAGCTTGCGTATCAGCTTCTGATTGGCCGCGAAGCTGTTGGCCACGCAGACGAAGGTGTAGCCGTCGGGCGCGGCCTTGGCGGCGGCATCGACGCCGATCACCGTGCCTGCACCGGGCTTGTTGTCGACGATCACCGGCTGGCCCAGCGCCTTCGCCACCTCGGTGCCCACCAGCCGCGCGACGAAGTCGGTGGTGCCGCCGGGCGGGAAGGGCACGATCACGCGGATCGGCTTGTTGGGCCAGGCGGCCTGGGCACGCGCGAGCGAGGGCAACGCGGCGAGTGCGGCCGCGCCTTGCAGCAGCGTGCGGCGCCGCGTGTTCATGCAACGCCCCAGTGTGGAATATGGTGCGAACCCAGCGATACCGCCACGTTCTTCGGCTCGCAGAACACTTCATAGCTCCAGGTGCCGCCTTCGCGCCCCGTGCCCGAGGCCTTGGTGCCGCCGAAGGGCTGGCGCAGGTCGCGAACGTTCTGGCTGTTGACGAAGCACATGCCGGCTTCCACGGCGGCAGCCACCCGGTGGGCCTTGCCGATGTTCTCGGTCCATACGTAGCTGCTCAGGCCGTACTGGATGTCGTTGGCCAGCCGGATGGCATCGGCCTCGTCCTTGAACGGGATCAGGCAGGCCACGGGGCCGAAGATCTCTTCCTGCGCGATCTTCATGCGGTTGTCGACATCGGCGAACACGGTGGGCATCACGTAGTTGCCCTTCTTCACGCGGTCCGGCAGGTTCGACGGCGCATCGAGCCCGCCGCACAGCATCGTCGCGCCTTCCTTCGGGCCCAGCTCGATGTAGCTGCGCACCTTGGCCAGGTGGGCTTGCGAGATCATCGGGCCGACGATGGTCTTCTCGTCGAGCGGGTCGCCGACCGTGATGCGCTTGGCGCGCTCCGCGAACTTCGCGGCGAAGTCGGCGTAGATCGACTGCTGCACCAGGATGCGCGAGCCGGCCGTGCAGCGTTCGCCGTTGTTGCTGAAGATCATGAACACGGCCGCGTCGAGCGCGCGGTCGAGGTCGGCGTCTTCGAAGATCACGAACGGGCTCTTGCCGCCGAGTTCCATGCTGAACTTCTTCAGCCCCGCGCTCTTCACGATGCGATTGCCCGTGGCGGTGGAGCCGGTGAACGAAATGGCGCGCACGTCGGGGTGCCCCACCAGCGGCTCGCCGGCCTCCTTGCCGTAGCCGTGCACGAGGTTCAGCACGCCGGGCGGAATGCCCGCTTCGAGCGCCAGTTCGCCCAGCCGCGCGGCCGTCAGCGGCGACAGCTCGCTCATCTTCAGCACCGCCGTGTTGCCGAAGGCCAGGCAGGGCGCGACCTTCCAGGTGGCGGTCATGAAGGGCACGTTCCACGGGCTGATGAGCGCGCAAACGCCCACCGGATGGAACAGCGTGTAGTTCAGGTGCGTGGGCGTCGGGTAGGTGTGGCCGTCCACGCGCGTGCACATCTCGGCGAAGTAGTAGAAGTTGTCGGCCGCGCGCGGAATCAGCTGCTTGCCGGTCTGCGCGATCACCTGGCCACAGTCGTCGGTCTCGGTCTGCGCGATCTCGGGCACGTGCTTCGCGATCAGGTCGCCGAGCTTGCGGATCAGCTTGGCGCGCTCGGGTGCGGGCAGGCCGGCCCATTTGGGAAAGGCTTCCTTGGCGGCGGCCACGGCGGCGTTCACTTCGGCTTCGCCGCCCGAGGCGACTTCGGCCAGCACTTCCTGCGTGGCCGGGTTGACGGTCTCGAAGTAGTCCTTGCCCGTGACGGACTTGCCGCCGATGAGATGGTCGATCTGTTGCATGAAGAGGTGTCCGGTCCGGTTCAATCGAGTTTGATGTCGCGCGCCTTGATCAGGGCATGCCATTTCTTGCGCTCGGCGTCGGTGTAGCGCGTCATTTCGGTGGCGTCGGCGGGGCGTGCTTCCCAGCCCGCGTCGTAGAGCTTCTGGCGCACGCCGCCGTCGGCCATGGCCTTCTGAAGCTCGGCGCCCAGCTTCGCCTGCACTTCCTTCGGCGTGGCCGCGGGCGCGACGAGGCCCTGCCAGGTGTAGGCCTCGACGTTGGCAAAGCCGAGTTCCTTCGCGGTGGGAATGTTCGGCAGCTGCGGCACGCGCTCGGCCGACATGGCGAGAAGCGGCACCACCTTGCCGGCCTTGACGGCGCTCACGCCGCTGGGCAGGTCGAGCATCATCAGCGCGACCTGGCCGCCCATCAGGTCCTGCAGTGCGGGCGCGCCGCCCTTGTACGGCACGTGCAGCATCGACACGCCGGCTTCGCGCTGGAACAACTCGAGCGCCAGGTGGTGCGGGCTGCCGGTGCCCGGCGTGGCGATGCTGTACTTGCCGGGCGAAGCCTTGAGCGCGGTGAGCAATGCCTTGGCATCGGCGATGCCGGCGTTGGGCGCGGCCGTGAGGATGAGCGGCGAGCGGCCCATCATGCCGACCAGCGCGAAGTCTTTTTCGGCGTCGTAGGGCAGCTTCTTGTAGAGCGCGGGGTTGTAGACCAGCACGCCGTTGTCGGCCGAGAACACGGTATAGCCGTCGCCCGGTGCGCGCGCCACGTTCTCCGACGCGATGATCGCGCCCGCGCCGGGCTTGTTGTCGACGAGCACCGGCTGGCCTAGCTGCTGCGATACCTGCGCGCCGACCGTGCGCGCGAGAAAGTCGGTGCCGCCGCCCGCCGGGTAGCCCACCACCCAGCGCACGGGCTTGGTGGGGAAGGCCGCAGTCTGCGCGGGCGCGTCGAGCGCGAACATCGAGGCGCTCACGGCCACGAGGGCGGCGGCGAGGGCGAGCGTTTTCTTTCCGGCGTTCATTGCGTTTGTCTCCGCTTGTTGATGTGTGACAGGAAAAAGGGTTCAGGCCGCGTCGATGGTGTTGACCAGCGCGCCGATGTGCTCGATCTCGGTCACGACCACATCGCCCGGCTTGCAATCGACCACGCCGTCGGGCGTGCCCGTGAGGATCAGGTCGCCCGGCGACAGCGTCATGAAGCGGCTGAAGTACGCGATGAGGAAGGGTGCRTCGAAGATCATGTCGCGCGTGTTGCCTTGCTGCGTGACCGTGCCGTTGACCGTGGTGCGCAATGCAAGAGCCATGGGGTCGGGCACGTCGGCCGCGTCGACGAACCACGGACCCAGCGGCGTGCAGGTGTCGCGGTTCTTCACGCGCAGGTTGGGGCGGTACCAGTTCTCGAGGTAGTCGCGGATCGCGTAATCGTTGGCCACCGTGTAGCCGCCGATGAAGTCATACGCGTCATCGCGCTTCACGTTCTTCGCGGTCTTGCCGACCACGATGGCGAGCTCGCATTCATAGTGCATGAACTGCACGCCGGCCGGACGGTGCGTGAGCTGGCGGTGGCCGATGAGCGTGCTCTGGCCCTTGACGAACACCAGCGGTTCCTCGGGTGCCTTGAACTCGAGCTCCTTCGCGTGGTCGGCGTAGTTCAGGCCTAGCGCGAGGATGGTGCGCGGCCGCGCCGTGGGCGCGAGCGGTGGCAGCCAGACGAGCTGCTCCTGCGGCACGATGCGGCCGTCGTCCAGGCGCACGGCGGCGTCTTGCTGCCCATTGAACTCATGGCTCGTGCCGGAATGCTCGCGGCCTTCGAAGATGACGCGTGCGTGCTTCATGCGGCCTCCTTCACCAGCGTGTTGCTCAGGGTCTCGAAGCCCGGCGCCGAGATGTCGATGCGCTGGCCCGCGCGGGCCAGCGGACGGCCAAGGTCGCAGCCGAGCATCAGGACGTCGCCGTGCGCCAGCGTCATGAACTCGCCGACATCGGCAAGCAGTTGCTGCGCCGGGCGCACGAGCTGCGAGAAGACGATGGATTGCTTCAGCTCGCCGTCGATGCGCACCTCGACGAGGAAGTTCGCGGGGTCGGCCACCTCCTGTGCGTCGCGCAGCACGGGGCCGATGCCGAGGAAGCCGTCGACGCACTTGAACTTCACCGGCGGGCGGAAGAAGCTCGCATGGGGAATCGACAGGTCGTTCATCAGCACGAAGCCCTCGACGTCGCCTTCGGCGCCGATCACCATGCCGATGCTTGCGCCGATTTCCACCTCGGGCACGGTCGCCGGCACTGCAATGGCGCTGCCGTGCGGGCTCCAGGTGTTGGCCGTCTTCACATAGAGCACGGGCGCCTTCGGCGGTGCCTTGTAGGGCGGCTGCGTCATCTGCGCTGCGAGCGCCACCACTTCGGCGCGGAAGTTCAGCAGGGTGCCGTACACCGTGCCGGTGGGCAGGAAATGGGGGGCGCTGCTCATGAAGGTTGCTCCAGTGCGATGAGTTCGTCGAGCAGCCCGTAGAGCTGCGCGAGCTTGGCCTTGCCGAGCGACTTTTCCATCCAGTCGTAATGCGCCTCGATGCTGGTGCCCAGCCGCTTCACCAGCTTCATGCCGTGCGGCGTGGCCTCGACCACGGTGCGGCGCTGGTCGGCAGGGTCGCGCGCGCGGGTGATGAGGTTGTCGCGCTCCATGCGCGCAAGCACGCCGGTGAGGCTGGGCCCGAGGATGAAAGCTTCGCGCGCCACGCGGCCGGTGTCGACCGCACCGTGTTCGCCCAGCACGCGCAGCACGCGCCATTGCTGGTCGGACAGCGCGTGCTCGCGCAGGCTGGGCCGGGTGTGGGCCATCACGGCTTCGCGCGCCTGCAGCAGCAGGCGCGGCAAATTGCGGTGCGTGAATGTCGTGCTCAAGACGCGTCTCTCTTTGAAATTACTTAACATGTTAAATGATTCGCCAGAGCTTTCCTAGCTGTCAGTCATCAGGGTTTGTGCGGACACCTAAACTCGCCGCATGGCCAAGGACAAAACACTTTTCGTCTGCAGTGAATGCGGCGGCACCAGCCCCAAATGGCTCGGCAAATGCCCGAGCTGCGGCGCCTGGAACACATTGATCGAGCAAGTCGCGGGCGCGGGCAGCGGCCCGGCCAACAACCGCTTCGGTACGCAGTTCGCATCGCTCGCGGGCGCGTCGGAGCTCGCCACGCTGTCGGAAATAGAAGCGACCGACGTCGCGCGCACGCCCACAGGCATTGACGAGCTCGACCGCGTGCTGGGCGGCGGCATCGTCTCGGGCGGCGTCACGCTGATCGGCGGCGACCCGGGCATCGGCAAGTCGACGCTGCTGCTGCAGGCGGTCGATGCGCTGCAGCGCGCGGGGCAGAACGCGCTGTATGTCACCGGTGAAGAAAGCGGGGCGCAGGTGGCGCTGCGATCCAAACGGCTCGGGCTCGATCACTCTCAGGTGCAGGTGCTGGCCGAGATCCAGCTGGAGAAGATCATCGCCACGCTCGACGCCACGCGTCCGGCCATCGCGGTGATCGATTCGATCCAGACTGTCTATTCGGACCAGCTCACGTCAGCCCCCGGTTCCGTCGCGCAGGTGCGCGAATGCGCGGCGCACTTGACGCGCTTCGCCAAGACCAGCGGCACGGCCGTGGTGCTGGTGGGCCACGTCACCAAGGAAGGCGCCCTGGCCGGCCCACGCGTGCTCGAACACATGGTCGACACGGTGCTGTACTTCGAGGGCGACACGCATTCGAGCTTCCGCCTCGTGCGCGCCATCAAGAACCGCTTCGGCGCGGTCAACGAGATCGGCGTGTTCGCCATGACCGAGCGCGGCCTCAAGGGCGTGACCAATCCGAGCGCCATCTTCCTGAGCCAGCATGCCGAGCCGGTGCCCGGCAGCGTGGTACTGGTGACGCTCGAAGGCACGCGGCCGATGCTGGTGGAAATCCAGGCGCTGGTCGACAACGGCGGTCCGAGCCCGCGCCGCCTGTCGGTGGGCCTGGACCGCGACCGCCTCGCGATGCTGCTGGCGGTGCTGCACCGCCATGCGGGCGTGGCCTGCATGGACCAGGACGTGTTCGTCAACGCGGTGGGCGGCGTGCGCATCAGCGAGCCCGCGGCCGACCTCGCCGTGATGCTGGCCATCACCTCGAGCCTGCGCGGCAAACCGCTGCCCAAGGGCTTCATCGCGTTCGGTGAGGTGGGCCTGGCCGGCGAGGTGCGGCCGGCGCCGCGCGGGCAGGAGCGCCTGCGCGAGGCTGCCAAGCTGGGCTTCAGCGTGGCGGTGGTTCCAAAGGCCAACGCGCCCCGCAAGGGCGCGAAGGAAATCGAAGGGCTGACGATCCACGCCGTCGACCGCATCGAAGAGGCGATGGACGTGGTCCGCCGGCTCGACTGATTGATTGATCAGTGACCGGGAAGTCCGGGAAAAAATGGCCCGGCGCACCGTGGCGCCGGGCCCACCCTCCCTATCCCCCGATGTGCATCGTGAACGCCGGTCCGCTGTTGAGCACGCATTGGCCGCTGCCCAACGTGGCCGAGTTCATCGTGTACTGGCAACTCAGGTTGCCGCCGCGGCTGCCGGTGGCATTCGCCACGCCGGTGCCTCGCGAGCCTGCGACCCGGGTTGCCTCTCCCTGAAACTGTTCGCCGCCGATCTGTGCGTTGAAGTGGCCGCGGCCGTTCATGTCGTTCGTGACCGTGCCGGCGACGGCGCCGTAGCGCGCGGCTTCGGCGTTCGACGGGTACAGCCGCGCGTTGAAGGTCTGTGCGACCGGGCCCGGTGCCACGGCGTACGCCTGCGAGGGCGGTGCTGCGGGAGCGGGTTGTCCGAGCGGGACCACGTAGCAGCCGCTGAGGGCGATGCCCGCGAGCGCGGCGACGAGGGTGAGACGAACGAAAGTGACGGAACGCGGAATGGTCATACGCTTTTCAGTGGCCCGGGCTGATGCCCGTGCGGCGAAATGTGCCGCGTGGCGCTCGCGTGCCGTGCGCTTTTCGGGGGGAGTACCGTCCGGCGCGCCCGGCGGTAGCCATGGTCGCTACTGCGGGCGGCGACAATGCGCGCCATGAATTTCAAGAAATTTCTGGTGCCCGTCGGTGCCGTCCTTCTCCTCGGGCTGGCGTGGCGCAGCGGCGGATGGGGCGGCGTGGCCCTGGCCGGTGGCGCGATCGTGATGTTCCTGCTGTTGCACTTCAACCGCGCGATGCAGGTGCTCAAGCGAGCCGCCGAGCGGCCGGTGGGCTATGTGGCAAGTGCCGTGATGCTCAATGCCAAGCTCAAGCCTGGGGTCACGCTGATGCACGTGATCGCGATGACGCGCGCCCTCGGCGAGCTGCGCTCGCCCAAGGACGAGCAGCCCGAGCACTACCGCTGGACCGACGGCGGCGGCTCGTACGTAGACGCCGTGTTCAATGGCGGCAAGCTGCAGAGCTGGACGATGACGCGGCCCGAAACCCCGGAAGAAGACCCGCCGGCGGCCTGAGCCACGCCTGTTGGAAGACGCGTCAGAACGGCGCGTCTTCTTCCTCGGGCGCGTCGGCCGGGGTCGTCATTGTGGGAGCGGCTGCTGCTGCGGCGGCGGGCTTCGCCGCTTCGTCCGGCACGGCCGCCGAGAATGCCGCCTCGCCGCCGAGCGCATCGAGCAGCGCCGGCACCAGCTGGCCCAGTTCGCCCGTGGCAATGGCCACATCGGCGTCGAAGTTGTCTTCCTTCTTGCCGCCCGCGGCGCCGTCGCCCGTGCCTTCGAGGAAGGTGATCTTGCGGATCAGCAGGCCATGCGTCAGCTCGAACGACACGCGGTCGTCCCAGGTGAGCGCCAGGCGCGTCGGGCGCTTGCCGTCCGTAATGTGCTTCTGCACTTCCTCGATGTCCAGTGGATGCTTGGCGTAGCGCACCACGGCCTTGGAGTCGTCCGAGGCCTTGAGCTCGCACTCGCGGTCGATGGTGAAGCCGGCTGGCGGCTCCTGCGTCAGCAGCCAGTTGGCCATGGCGGCGGCGGGCTCGATCTGCGTGTTGATGAGGGCCACCGCGAAACCGTCGAGCGACTTCACGAGGCTGGTGACCACTTCGTCGGCGCGCGATGCGTTGCCGCTGTTGATCACGAGGCGGTTCTCGGCCTTGTCGATCCACACCGTCACGCGCGCACTGCGGGTGAAGGCCATCGGCAGCAGCTCCAGGGTGATGTCTTCCTTGAGTTCCTTCTTTTCCTTCTTGCCGGGCTTGCGGCCGGTGGTGGCTTCGATCTGAGCGCAGCGTTCGTCGAGCTTGCGGCGCACCACCGAGCCGGGGACCTGCTTGCTCTCGATCATGTATTCGACCAACCACTGGCCGTCGATGGACTCGACCAGCGGGCCATTGGCTTCGCCGCGGGGCTCGACCCAGCCGGCGGACTTTTCCTGCGAGGGGCCACAAGGCACGAAGCGCTGCTTGCCGAGCCCTTCTTCTGCCTCGGTCAGTGTCTGGGACCAGGCAGGTTCGATGCGATAGACGATGACGTTCTTGAATACGGACACGGAAACCCTTTTCCACTGGTTTGCACAACCGGGCATTGTCGGGCACCCCGCCAATCCCGCCGCCGTAAAATCGAAAGCTTTTGCGACTTCCCACCTCGCTCCCAACACCGCTTCCAAAGGAATCAGGAAATGAGCTCGATCCCCCCCTCGCTGGACGACCGTGACGGCAAGATCTGGATGGACGGCGAACTCGTGGACTGGCGCGACGCCAAGATCCACGTGCTGAGCCACACGCTGCACTACGGCTGCGGCGCCTTCGAGGGCGTGCGCGCCTACAAGACGCCCGAGGGCACCGCGATCTTCCGCCTGGCCGAGCACACCGAGCGCCTGTTCAACAGCGCCAAGATCCTGCGCATGAAGATCCCGTTCACGCAAGAACAGCTGAACGAGGCCCAGAAACAGGTGGTGCGCGAGAACAAGCTCGAAAGCTGCTACCTGCGCCCGCTGATCTGGATCGGCTCCGAGAAGCTCGGCGTGAGCCCCAAGGGCAATCGCGTCCACGCCATGGTCGCGGCCTGGTCGTGGGGCGCCTACCTCGGTGAAGAAGGCATGAAGCGCGGCATCCGCGTGAAGACTTCGAGCTATACCCGCCACCACGTCAACATCACGATGACGCAGGCCAAGACGGTGAGCAACTACACCAACTCGATCCTCGCCAACATGGAAGCGCTGGACGACGGCTACGACGAGGCGCTGCTGCTCGACGCGAGCGGCTTCGTCTCCGAAGGCGCGGGCGAGAACATCTTCGTGGTCAAGGGCGGCGTGGTCTACACGCCCGACCTGTCGGCCGGCGCGCTCAACGGCATCACGCGCAACACCATCCTGCACGTGTGCAAGGACCTGGGCCTGGAGCTGGTGCAGAAGCGCATCACGCGCGACGAGGTCTACATTGCCGACGAAGCCTTCTTCACCGGCACCGCCGCTGAAGTGACGCCCATCCGCGAACTCGACCGCGTCGAGATCGGCAACCGCGGCGACGGCGGCGCCCGTGGCCCGATCACCGAGAAAATCCAGTCTGCCTTCTTCGACATCGTGAACGGCAAGAATCCCAAGTACGCCCACTGGCTCACGAAAGTCTGAGAAAACCCATGTCCACCAATGCAGTCGTCGAACTCCTGGCCAAGGAGCTCAATCATCAAGGCGGCGTGTTCTGCCCCAGCCCCAAGGCCGACATGAAGCTCTGGAACAGCCACCCGAAGGTCTACCTCGACGTGGCGCGCACCGGCGAGGCCAAGTGCCCGTATTGCGGCACGGTGTACCGGCTGAAGGCCGGCGAGACGGTGTCGTCGCGGCACTGAGCCGCCGGCCGCCGAGCCATCCGGCCCCGGCCGTCCGATGCCTCTTCAGGCAGCCGGGCGGGTGGGGTCTTTTTCCGGGTTTTCCAGGCTCTTCAAGCGCGAGGACAGCAGTCCGCGCCATGGATCCGGGTCGTTCTTCTCCTGCGCGAGCCGCAGGTAGACCATCGAGACGAACAGCAGCGCCAGGCCGATCTGCGCGTCGCGCATGGCCGAATTCACGCTCGATGCGATCAGCGCGATCAGCGTCGCGGCCAGCGCATAGCGGCCCGCGATGTCGGGCCGCTTCCATGCCTGCCAGACGGCGGCGACCATGATGATGAGCAGGCTCAGCAGGGCAGGCAGCCCGCCTTGCGCGCCGGCCCACAGGAAGTCGTTGTGCGGCATGTTCGAGTCGGCGAGCAGCGCCGGGCCGCGCTTGTGCCACTGGTCGGTCCAGCCACCGATGCCCCAGCCGGTGAACGGTCGATCGGCGATCATGAGGCCGGTGTCGCGGTACATGTAGTAGCGGATGACCCAGCTGCCCTTGAAGACCGCGCCGGCCTGCGCCTCCTCGAGTTCCTGCACGCCGGTCTCGACCTTGTGCTGCAGCTGCGGCACCTGATAGAGCGCCGCCCCGAGCACCACAGCCCCCAGCACCAGCGCGCCCACCAGCATCTTCAGGTGATTGCGCCACTGATGGACGCAGACCACCGGAATCACCAGCAGCAGCGCGAGCACCGAGGTGCGCGAGGTCAGCGGCAGCGCCACCACCAGGCCCAGTCCGAGCATCAGCACGAAGGCGGGAATGGAGCGCAGCGGCCTGTGCGCGGCGATCTGCGCGATGCCCCATACGGCGGCCGTGGACGCCACCACGCTGAACAGCAGTGCGTTGCTGATCGACTTGTTGCCCACTTCCATCACCACAGCGCGCAGCGGCAACCAGATGTTGAAGCCGCCGACCGCGTAGAAGAAGCTGACCAGCAGGATGTTCAGCACGGCGACCAGCAGGAAGCCGCGCAGCGCCCAGATGGCCTCTTCGCGCGTGAGCGCCATCGCCATGAGCATGGTGAGGCCGATGCGGATGCCGTGGAACAGGTTGGAGCCGGTCTCGGGATAGTGCTGCCCGATGGCCAGCACGATGAGGGTCCAGGCCAGGTAGGCCATCACCGGCCACCACAGCGGGTTGGCGCGCAGCCGCGCATAGCGCTTGTCCAGGCCGCCGGCCACCAGCATGGTGAGCAGCAGCAGGATGGCCGAAAGATAGGTGACGCCGACCGGCATGAACACCACCAGCCCCCAGAACATGGCCGCGGGCCGAACGATGTGCGATCTCTGCATAGGGGCGGGATTTTAGGTGGACGGGCTTGGTACTCCCCCAGGCTTCGCGCACTTTGTGTCGCTTCTCCTTCCCCCTCGCCGGGGGCGACGCCTGCGGCCCGGCGAAGCCGGTTCCGCGGCGTCCCGCCAACAGGACCGGGGGCTCAGTGCCCGCGCGCGGCCACCGGCAGGCGGATCACGAAGCTCGCGCCGCCGCCCGGGCGGTCTTCGCAGCGCACTGTGCCGCCGTGGCGCTCGGCGATCGACTTCACCAGCGCCAGCCCCAGGCCGACGCCGCCGTTGCGCTCGCTGGCGCCGGGCAGCCGGTAGAAGGGCTCGAAGATGCGTTCGCGCAGGGCCGTGGGCACGCCCGGGCCGCGGTCGTTGACGCGCACGGTGGCGTAGCCGTTGGCGCTGCCCAGCTCCACGGCGATCTCGCCGGCACCGTAGCGGCGGGCGTTCTCCAGCAGGTTGCGGATCGCGCGGCGCAGCAGGCGCGACACACCCGGCACGGTCAGCGTGGCGTTGTCGGTGCCTGCGGCCAGGTCGAGTTCGGCGTTCACCTGCGAGCATTCCTCGGCCGCGAGGCCGGTCAGGTCCACGGCCTCGATGGTGCCCATGTCGGCCTCGCTGGCGTCGAGGCGGCTGGCCAGCAGGATCTCGTCGATGAGCTGGTCGAGCTCGCCGATGTTGCGCGAGATCTCTTCGCGCGCCTTCGGGCTGGGGTGGTCGCCCATCAGCTCCAGGCCCATGCGGATGCGTGTGAGCGGCGAACGCAGCTCGTGCGAGGCGTTGGCCAGCAGCGACTTGTGCGAACGCACCAGCTGCTCGATGCGTTCGGCCGACGCGTTGAATCGTTTGGAGAGATCGGTCACTTCGTCCTGCCCTTCTTCGGTCACGCGCACCGAGAGATCGCCTTCGCCCCATCGCTGCACGCCGCGCTGCAGCGATTCCAGCCGCTGCGTGATGCGCCGCACGATCGGATACACGCCCAGTGCCACCGCTACCCCCACCAGCGCGATCATCCATCCCAGCCCGAACGGCGTGCGCCATGGCGCGAAGCCGGCTGAGCCCGGGAGCCGTTCGCGCGGCGCCACGCGCAGCGTRAGCGCCTTGCCGTCGCTCAGCGTCACGTCGAACTCCAGGCCCTGGCCCGGCACGCGCAGCGCGGTGCCTGCGCCGATGGGCTTGTCCTGCGCGTCGAGCACCACCACGTGGCGCGGCACCGGCGCCAGGCGCTCGCGCTCGGCCTCCGCCGCTTCGCGCACGATCCAGTTGGCCATCAGCGTGAGGATGACGACGCCACCCACCACCGCGAGCCAGATGCGGACGTAGAGGTGGCGGGAATAGAGGTTGCGCAGCATCGGGCCGGGGTCGGGTCAATCTTGCTGCTTGGCAAAGACGTAGCCCACGCCGCGCACCGTGAGGATGCGCTTCGGGTTCTTCGCGTCGACCTCGATGGCCGCGCGGATGCGGCCCATGTGCACGTCGATGGAGCGGTCGAAGGCCTCGAGTTCGCGGCCGCGCACGGCTTCCATGATCTGGTCGCGCGTGAGCACGCGGCCCGCGCGTTCGGCCATCGCCACCAGCAGGTCGAACTGGTAGGAGGTGAGGTCGGCCAGCGCGCCGGCCACCGACACGGTGCGCGCGTTGCGGTCGATCTCCAGCGTGCCGAAGCGCATCACGGTGGAGGCTTCGGCCTCGGTGGCGTTCTCGCTGCGGCGGCGCAGCACGGCGCGGATGCGCGCCAGCAGCTCGCGCGGCTCGAAGGGCTTGGGCAGGTAGTCGTCGGCGCCGATCTCCAGGCCGATGATGCGGTCCATCGGGTCGCCCTTGGCCGTCAGCATCAGCACCGACACCTTCGACAGCGGAGCAGGCAGCGCGCGGATGCGGCGGCACACTTCGAGCCCGTCGGTGTCGGGCAGCATCAGGTCGAGGATCACGAGGTCGGGCGCGTGCTGCTGCAGCTGCTCGAGTCCGCTCGCGCCGTCGCCGGCATGGTTGAACGCGAAGCCCGACTGCGTCAGGTACTCGCCCACCATCTGCGCCAGGCGGGCGTCGTCTTCGATCATCAGGAGTTGGGGGGTGCTCATGCGCTTCATGGTCGTCCAAAGGGAGCAAGCGGGCTTGAACGCTCCGTAAAGTTGGGTAAACCTCGAACACCCCTGTCAACCGGCGATGCTGCGAAAAGCATAGCGCCGACTCCAGAGGGCGTGGGCTCAGCCCCGCTCGAGCGGCCGCAACTGCAGCCGCAGCGACAGGGACGAGGACAGCGGCAGGTCAACCGGCGTGCCCGCGCCGTTTCCCGAGTGCGCCAGGTGCGCCAGCGATTCGAACAGCGCCAGCGCCTGGGCCATGGGGTTGATCTCGGCCAGCGATTTCGCCGCTTCCGAGCTCGGTGGCGTGGCTGCGGGCGCCGTGCCGCCCTCGCCGGCCAGCGACCAGTCGAGCGCCGCCACGGTGCGCTGCGTCGGCTCGTGGGCGATCACCAGCGCCACCGCCAGCAGGCCGCGGCTGTCGGTGACCGAAGCCAGTGCGCCCACCGTGGGCGTGTCGCAGCCCACCAGCAGCACCGGCTCCTGGTCGCAGGCGCACTGCACCGCCGCTTCGAGCAGGCCCGAGGCAAAGCTGTGCTCGTAGGCCGAAATCGCGTTGCTGGCCGCCATGCAGCCGGTGCCGATGGTCCAGTAGCCCACGGCCGCGTTGTGCACCGAGTTGTGGAACTTGGTGGGCGACAGCATCTTCGGATCGCTCGCGAGCGTGCTGCACATGTAGTCGTTGATCGACAGGTCGCCGTGCGCCGACGTGAACACGCAGGGTACGTCGGCCGCGTTGCGGCCCGAAGCGGCCATGGCGGCGGCCGCCACTTCGAGCGCCAGCGCCACCGTGTCGGGCGCGCGGCGGCGCTCGGCCGGGGCCAGCACCTGCGGCGACGGGCGCTTCGCGGGCGGGTCGGCCAGCGCGCCTTCGCCGCGGAAGGCGGCGCGCGCGGCTTCCCAGCCGGGCAGCGTGGGCGTCCAGAAGGCGGGGCCTTCGATGTAGAGGGTCGGGCGGGTAGGGACGCTTGTCGTGGTTGTCATTGGATTGCCTTCTCGCGGAACACCGTGGAACCGGCTTTGCCGGGCCACTGGTGTTGCCCCCGGTCGGGGGGAGGAGAAGCGACACGAAGTGCGCGCAGCCTGGGGGCGAGCCTCATGATTCCGCCTTGCCGAAAACGAGGGAGCAGTTGTTGCCACCGAAGCCGAACGAATTGGACAGTGCATAGCGCACCTCGCCGAGCGCCGGTTCGAGCTTGATCTGCGGGCCGAAGCCTTCGTCCAGCGTGCGGGTGTTGACCGTGCCCGGCATCAGGCCGCGCTCGATGGCCAGCAGGCTGATGACAGCCTCGACGATGCCCGCCGCGCCCAGCGTGTGGCCCATGAAGCCCTTGGTCGAGCTGGCGTGCGTGCGCGCCGGGAAGCGGCGCGCCACCAGCGCGCCTTCGACCTCGTCGTTCTTCTGGCTCGCGGTGCCGTGCATGTTGATGTAGTCGATCGCTTCGGGTGGCAGGCCGGCGCGCGCCAGCGCTTCGTCGAGCGCGCGCTCGGCGCCCAGGCCCTCGGGGTGGGGCGTCGACATGTGGTGCGCGTCGCTGGCCTCGCCGTAGCCCAGCAGGTGCAGCGGTGCGGCATCGGCGCCGGCCTGCACGCGCTCGACCAGCGCGAAGCCCGCGGCCTCGCCCAGGCTGATGCCCTTGCGGGAGGCGTCGAAAGGCCGGCATGGCTCGCTCGACACCAGTTCGAGCGAGTTGAAGCCGAACAGCACGCTGCCGCACAGCGTGTCGGCCCCGCCGACCACGGCCGCGTCGGCCAGGCCCAGCCGGATCAGCCGCTCGGCCGAGGCGAACACCTTGGCGCTCGACGAGCAGGCGGTGGAAATGGTTTCGCTCGGGCCGCTGATGCCCAGCAGCTGCTGCGTGAACATGGCCAGCGAATGCGGCGTGTGCACCCTGGCGCGGCGCTGGTTGGGCGGGAACATGCCCTGTTCGTCGAGCTGCGTGTAGGCCAGTTCGGTTTCGCCGATGCTGGCGGTCGAGGTGCCCAGGATCAGCGCGACGCGCGAAGCACCGTACTTCTCGCGCGCCGCAGCCACCGCCTCGAGGAAGCCATCGGCCTGCAGGCCCAGCCACGCGAGCCGGTTGTTGCGGCAGTCCCAGTGGGCCAGCGATTCGGGCAGGCGCACTTCTTCGAGTCCATCGACGCGGCCGATCCAGGTGGGCAGCGGCGCATCGCCGAAGTCGTTGGCGCGCAGCCCGCTGCGCGACTGCGCAAGCGCGTCGGCCAGCACTTCCTTGCCGACGCCGACGGCGGAAGTCGCCGTGTAGGCGCTGATTTGGAGAGGAGAAATTCGGGACGGCACGATCTTGTAGGGGCTTGCTGGCAGACGGGTGCGCGGGAAGTGGCGCAGGAAGGGAAAAGAAAACGAATGTATAGCGCCCGCAGCCTACCAGTTGCGCGGTGCGCGCAATGTCGGCTGTTTCCTATAAGGCCCAGGCCCTATTGACGGTCCGCGGGCCTTGTGGTCGTCGTCAGCCGCGAGGCCAAAGCCACCAGCACCAGCACCGGCAGGCCGAGCATCGCGGTGGCGACGAAGAAGGTGCTGTATCCATAGGCATCGACGAAGGCGCCCGAATAGCCGGCGATGAACTTCGGCAGCAGCAGCATCAGCGAGCTGAACAGGGCGTACTGCGTGGCCGAGTAGCTGATGTTGGTGAGGCTCGACAGGTAGGCGATGAAGGCCGCCGAGGCGATGCCGCCGGCCAGGTTGTCGGCCGAGACCACCGCGATCAGCGCCGTCAGGTCGTGCCCGCGCGAGGCCAGCCAGGCGAACAGCAGGTTGCTGGCCGCGCTCAGCACCGCGCCCAGCATCAGCACCCGCATCACGCCCAGGCGCATCGACAGCACGCCGCCGACGAAGGCGCCCACCAGCGTCATGATCACGCCGTAGATCTTGCTGACCGTGGCCACCTGATCCTTGGTGAAGCCCATGTCCACGTAAAAAGGGTTGGCCATGATGCCCATCACCACGTCGCTGATGCGGTAGATGGCGATCAGCGAGAGGATCAGCGCGGCCTGCCACCTGTAGCGGCGGATGAAGTCGGCGAAGGGCTCGATGAGCACGCTGCGCAGCCACTCGGCGGCATTCTTTGCCTTGGGCAGCACGCGCGGCACCGGTTCGGGCGACAGCAGCACCGTCAGCACCCCCACCGCCATCGAAGCGGCCATCACCAGGTACGCCGTCTTCCACGCCCCGTTCTGGTACGCCGCCGCACCCGTGACCGCGGCCGCCGGCGCCACCTCGGCCCAGGCCGCGACCCACAGCACGCCCGCACCGGCCCAGATCATCGCGAGCCGGTAGCCCGTCTGGTAGGCGGCGGCCAGCGCGGCCTGCTTGCGTGTCTCGGCCGATTCGATGCGGAAGGCGTCGAGCGCGATGTCCTGCGTGGCCGAGCCGAAGGCCACCAGCAGCGCGCACCAGATCAGCGGCGTGAGCCCCTGGCGCGGGTCGTTCAGCGCCATGCCGATCAGGCCGGCGATCACCACGCACTGCGCCAGCAGCAGCCAGCCGCGCCGGCGTCCGAGCAGCGTGGTCAACGGCGGCAGCGGCAGCCGGTCGACCAGCGGCGCCCAGACCCACTTGAAGCCGTAGGCCAGCCCGACCCAGCTCAGGTAGCCGATGGTGGTGCGGTCGATGCCCGCTTCGCGCAGGCGAAAACTCAGGGTGCCCAGCACCAGCAGCAGCGGCAGCCCGGCCGAGAAGCCCAGCGCCAGCATGCGCAGGGTGGCGGGCTCCAGGTAGACCTTCAGCGCGTCGCGCCAGGGCGGGGAAGAGGCGGTGGGGGTTTCTGCGGAAGGTACGGACATGAGCCTCGGATTGTCCATGAGTGCCGGGGGGGCCTCGCCCCGGCCCTTTGTCTTCATTTGTTCCTATGATCCGGCTCCTATGTGCACACGATGTGATCGCCCTGTTTCCGCCATCTCCACCGCTTCCGCATGGAATCCCCGGCGGGCCTTCCTGCTGGCGGCCGCCGGCGCCGCCCTCAGCGGTAGGGCGCTGGCGCAGGTCAATGTCGGCAATGCCTCGGTGGCGCGCAACCTCGTGCCGGCCGACAGGATCGAGGCGGCCGGCGTGCAGCAGTACGGCCAGCTGCTCGAACAGGCGCGCGCCAAGAACGCGCTCGCGGGCGACGGCAACCCGCAGCTGCAGCGCCTGCACGCCATCGCGAAGCGCCTCATTCCCTTCGCCACGCCCTGGAATTCGCGCGCCCGCGACTGGAAGTGGGAGGTCAACCTGATCGGCAGCAAGCAGATCAACGCCTTCTGCATGCCCGGCGGCAAGATCGCCTTCTTCACCGGCATCCTCGAACAGCTCAAGCTCACGGACGACGAGGTCGCGATGGTCATGGGCCACGAGATGGCCCACGCGCTGCGCGAGCATGCGCGTGCCCGAATGGCCAAGAGCGCGGGCACGGGCGCGGCGCTCTCCATCGGTGCGCAGCTGCTCGGGCTGGGGCAGATGGGCGACCTGGCGGCGCGCGCCGGCACGCAGCTCCTCACGCTCAAGTTCAGCCGCAGCGACGAGTCGGAGGCCGACCTCGTGGGGCTCGAACTCGCGGCACGTGCGGGCTATGACCCGAAGGCATCGGTGTCGCTGTGGCAGAAGATGGCCACGGCGTCGAAGAACCAGGGCGGGTTGAGCTTCCTCTCGACGCATCCGAGCGGGCCGGACCGCATCGCGAAGCTGGAGGCGAACCTGCCGAAAGTGGAGACGCTCTACCGCGACGCGAAGAAGAGCTGACCAAGGCTTGCCTGCATCCCCCAGCGGCGACCGGGGCGGGCCTTCAGAGCTTGAAGTCGTACTCGACCGTGATCGGCGCGTGATCGCTGAACTTGACGGTCTTGTAGATCGCCTCGGTGCGCGCCAGCGCGCCCATGGCCGGCGTGGCCAGGTGGTAGTCGAGCCGCCATCCCACGTTGTTCGCGTAGGCCTGGCCGCGGTTGCTCCACCAGGTGTAGGCCTCGGCGGTGGTGTCGGGCTTGAGCATGCGGTACACGTCCACCAGGCCCGCGCCGTCGGCGCCGGCGTCGAGCAGCTTCGTCATCCAGGCGCGCTCCTCGGGCAGGAAGCCGCTGTTCTTCTGGTTGCCGCGCCAGTTCTTCAGGTCGATCTCCTTGTGGGCGATGTTGATGTCGCCGCACAGCACGAACTCGCGCTCCTTCTTCAGCGCCACCAGGTGCGGGAAGAAGCCCTTGAGGAAGCGGAACTTGGCTTCCTGGCGCTCCTCGCCCGAGCTGCCGCTCGGGAAGTAGCAGCTGATGACGGAGAACTTGCGCTTGGGTGTGTCGAAGCGCAGTTCGAGATACCGGCCCTCGGCGTCGAACTCGGCGTCGCCCCAGCCCACCACGACCTGGCTCGGAGCGTGCTTGGTGTACACGGCGGTACCGGCGTAGCCCTTCTTCTCGGCGAAGTGGAAATGGCCCTTGAGGCCGGCCATTTCCTCGAACCGGCCCTCGATGTCGCTGGCCTGGACGCGTATCTCCTGCATGCAAATACAATCCGGCGCAAGTTCGGCCACCCAGTCGGCCACGCCTTTGGTAGCGGCCGAACGCAGGCCATTGAGATTGAGACTGGTCAGTTTGAACACAAGGAATTCCCGATGGCTGTAGATGGTGAGAAAAGCAGCGCGGTTGCACAGGACTTCGTCCAGTTCGCCCTGGATGCCGGCGTGCTGCGCTTTGGCGAATTCAAGACCAAGGCCGGCCGGATGAGCCCGTATTTTTTCAATTCGGGACTCTTCGACGACGGCGGCAAGATCGCCCGGCTCGCCGGATTCTATGCAGACCGGCTGATCGAGAGCGGGCTCGAATTCGACATGATCTTCGGCCCCGCCTACAAGGGCATCCCGCTGGGCGCCACGGTGGCCGCGGAACTCGCGCGGCGCGGACGCAACTACCCCTTTGCCTACAACCGCAAGGAAGCCAAGGCGCACGGCGAGGGCGGCAACCTCGTGGGCGCCCCGCTCAAGGGCCGCGTGCTGATCGTCGACGACGTGATGTCGGCCGGCACCGCGGTGCGCGAGTCGATTGCGGCGATCCAGGCGGCCGGCGCCACGCCGCATGCTGTGGCCATCGCGCTCGACCGGCAGGAGAAGGCGACCGAGAACGGCGTCGACGTGGACCACAGCGCCGTGCAGTACGTGCGCAACCAGCTCGGCCTGTCGGTGATCGCCATCGCCACGCTGGACGACCTGCTGAGCTACCTCTCGGGCAATGCCGCGGCCGACCTGGGCGCGCACCGCGAGCGCGTGCTGGCCTACCGCACGCGCTACGGCGCCAGCTGAGGCAAGGCCGCCCGATGCACGACGCAAGCGCCCCTGGCCTGCCGATCCGCCGGTTGGTGTCGGCCTCCCTGTTCCTGGTTGTTTCTTCGTTCTGCGGCGCGCTGCAGGCGCAGTCCCCGAAAGTGGAGGGCGCCTCCCCCGGCATCTACACCTGCACCGACGCCCGCGGCCGCACGCTGACCGCCGACCGGCCGATTGCCGAGTGCAGCGACCGCGAGCAGCGCGAGCTGAACCCGAGCGGCTCCACCCGCCGCAAGGTCGAGCCGACCTATACCGCGC
The DNA here is from genome assembly GCF_056395365.1 of Variovorax sp. 10L421. Classification (NCBI taxonomy): domain Bacteria; kingdom Pseudomonadati; phylum Pseudomonadota; class Betaproteobacteria; order Burkholderiales; family Comamonadaceae; genus Variovorax; species Variovorax sp. 10L421. The sequence continues at coordinate 44,571 of NZ_JBFTJJ010000021.1, read as the reverse complement.
GCGAACTGCAGGAGCGCGAAGACCGCGCCCGCGAGGCCGCCATCCAGGCCGCGCGCCAGACCGACGAGCGCCGCCGCGAGCGGGCCCTGCTGGTGCGCTACCCCAATGCCGCCACGCACGACCGCGAACGCGCCGAGGCGCTGTCACAGATCGACGCAGTGACGCAGGCCGCGAAGAAGCGCATCGCCGAACTCGGCGAAGACCGCAAGAAGATCGACGAGGAGCTCGAGTTCTACAAGCAGGACACGAGCAAGGCGCCGGGCGCGGTGCGCCGCAAGCTCGAAGACAACACGCAGAGCGTGGCGGTGCAGAATCGCTTCATCGGTGAGCAGGAAGAAGAGAAGAAGCGGGTGAATGCGCGCTTCGATGAAGAGCGCACGCGCTTGAAAACGCTGTGGTCGCCGCAGAACGGCGGGAATCCCAGGTAACCCCCCAGGCTTCGCGCACTTCGTGTCGCTTCGCCCGCCCCCCTTGCCGGGGCAACACCGGCGGCCCGGCGAAGCCGGTTCCGCGGTGTTCCCCGAAGGGCCTTAGCCGAGCTTCGCCTTGAGCAACTCGGTGACTTGCGCCGGATTGGCCTTGCCGCCGCTGGCCTTCATGACCTGGCCCACGAGGGCGTTGAGCGCCTTCTCCTTGCCGCCGCGGTATTCCTCGACGTTCTTGGCGTTCTTCGCGATCACCTCGTCGAGGATCCTGTCGAGCGCGCCGGTGTCGGCCATCGGCTTCAGGTCCTTGGCCTCGATGATCGCGTCGACATCGCTGCCTTCGCCGGTCCACAGCGCGTCGAACACCTGGCGCGCAGCGTTGTTCGGCAGTGTGCCGTCGGCGATGCGCTTCACCAGTTGGGCCAGCTGCTGCGCCTTCACCGGCGCGGCCTCGATGCCGATCTCGGCGGCGTTCAGGCGGCGCGCCATCTCGCCGGTGATCCAGTTGCTCGCGAGCTTGGGCGTGGCGCCCGCGTTCACGGCTTCGTCGAAGTAGGCGGCCAGCGCAGCGCTCTGCGTGAGCTGGGCGGCGTCGTATGCCGACAGGCCGTGCTCGCGCACATAGCGCTCGGCCATCCCGCGCGGCAGCTCGGGCATGGTGGCCTTCACGCGCTCGATCCAGTCGGCAGCGATGACCAGCGGCGGCAGGTCCGGGTCGGGGAAGTAACGGTAGTCGGCCGAGTCTTCCTTGGCGCGCATCGCACGCGTCTCGCCGGTGTCGGGGTTGAACAGCACGGTGGCCTGCTCGATCTTGCGGCCGTCCTCGATCTCCTCGATCTGCCAGCGGATCTCGTAGTCGATCGCCTGTTGCATGAACTTGAAGCTGTTCAGGTTCTTGATCTCGCGCCGCGTGCCTAGCTTGTCGCCGGGCTTGCGCACCGACACGTTGGCGTCGCAGCGGAAGCTGCCTTCCTGCATGTTGCCGTCGCAGATGCCGATCCAGGTGACGATCTTGTGCAGTTCCTTCGCATAGGCCACGGCCTCGGCGGTGGAGCGCATGTCGGGCTCGGTCACGATTTCAAGCAGCGGCGTGCCGGCGCGGTTCAGGTCGATGCCGCTCTGGCCGATGAAGTCCTCGTGCAGCGACTTGCCCGCGTCTTCCTCGAGGTGGGCGCGCACGAGGCGCACGGTCTTCTGCTCTTCGCCGAGGAAGAACGACACCGTGCCGCCCTGTACCACGGGAATCTCGAACTGGCTGATCTGGTAGCCCTTGGGCAGGTCGGGGTAGAAGTAGTTCTTGCGCGCAAACACGCTGCGCGGCGCGATGTGCGAGCCCAGCGCGAGGCCGAGCTTGATGGCGCGTTCGACCGCGCCCTTGTTCATCACGGGCAGCGTGCCGGGCAGCGCGAGGTCGACCGCGCAGGCCTGCGTGTTGGGCTCGGCGCCGAAGGCGGTGGAGGCGCGGCTGAAGATCTTGCTCGCGGTCGACAGCTGCGCGTGCGTTTCGAAGCCGATGATGACTTCATAGCCGCGCACCAGCGGGCCGGTCGGGCGGCCCTGTTGTTGTGCTTCGAATGTGTTCACGGTTTCGCTCATCTCAAAAGCCCTCCGGCGTGCGTGCGTGCCAGTCCGTGGCCTGCTGGAAGCGGTGCGCCGCGTTCAGCAGCTTCGCTTCGCCGAAGTAGTTGCCGATCAGCTGCAGGCCCACGGGCATGCCGCCGTCGAAGCCCGCGGGCACGCTCATGCCGGGCAGGCCGGCCAGCGATGCGGGCAGCGTGAAGATGTCGGCGAGGTAGTCGGCCACGGGGTCGCCGCCGTGCTCGCCGATCTTCCAGGCGGTGGTGGGCGCGGCGGGGCCGGCGATCACGTCGCACTGCTTGAAGGCCTGCTGGAAGTCGTCGGCGATCATGCGGCGCACTTTCTGCGCCTGCAGGTAGTAGGCGTCGTAGTAGCCGTGCGAGAGCACGTAGGTGCCGATCATGATGCGGCGCTTCACTTCGTCGCCAAAGCCTTCGGCGCGCGTCTTCTCATACATGTCGGCGAGGTCCTTGTACTGCTTCGCGCGATGGCCGAACTTCACGCCGTCGAAGCGGCTCAGGTTGCTCGAGGCCTCGGCCGCGGCCAGGATGTAGTACACGGGAATCGACAGCTCGGTGCGCGGCAGCGTGACTTCGACGCGCTTCGCTCCGAGCTTCTCGTACTGCGAGAGCGCCGCATCGATGGCCGCGCGCACGCCGGGCGCCACGCCTTCGCCGAAGAACTCCTTCGGCACACCGATGCGCAGGCCGTCGAGCGAGTCGTTCAGCGAGCGGCCGAAGTTCTCGGCGGGCTTGTCGAGCGAGGTCGAATCGCGGTCGAGATCGGGGCCGCAGAAGGCCGACAGCAGCAGCGCGCAGTCTTCGGCCGAGCGGGCCATCGGGCCGGCCTGGTCGAGGCTCGATGCGAAGGCCACCATGCCGTAGCGCGAGGCGCGGCCGTAGGTCGGCTTGATGCCGGTCACGCCGCAGAACGACGCGGGCTGGCGGATCGAGCCGCCGGTGTCGGTGCCCGTGGCCGCGGGGGCCAGGCGTGCCGCGACGGCCGCCGCGCTGGCGCCGGACGAGCCGCCCGGAATGCGCTCGCGGTTCCACGGGTTCTGCACCGGCACGGCGGTGTCGTGGCCGACGGCGGGCACGGCGACGTTCTCGTTGGCCGAGCCCATCGCGAACTCGTCGCAGCTGAGCTTGCCGAGCGTGACTGCACCAGCTTCGGCCAGGCGGCGCACCACGGTCGCGTCGAAGGGCGAGCGGTAGCCCGCGAGCATCTTCGAGCCGGCGGTGGTGGCGAAATCGGTGGTGACGAAGATGTCCTTGTGCGCGATCGGCACGCCGGCCAGTGCGGGGGCATTGCCCTTGGCGATCAGTGTGTCGGCGGCGCGGGCCTGGGCCAGCGTGACTTCTTCATTGATGTCGACAAAAGTGCCCAGCGATTCGTGCGCCTTCATGCGGCCCAGGAACGCCTGCGAGGCTTCGACGGCCGAGACCTTGCGTTCGGCCAGGGCGCGGGCCAGGGCGACCACGCCCATCTGGTGCAATTGTTCGCCACTCATTATTCGATCACCTTCGGCACGAGGAACAGGCCGGCTTCGACGGCCGGGGCGCTCTTCTGGTTGGCTTCGCGGTTGTCCGGTTCGCTCACCACGTCGTCGCGCAGGCGCAGCGTGATGTCTTCGAGCGCGGCCACGGGATGGGCCAGGGGCTCGACGCCGGTGGTGTCCACGGAACGCATACGTTCGACTAAATCGAAGAAGCCGTTGATCTGGCTGAGCATGCGCTCGCTTTCACCGGAAGCAAGCTGCAGCCTCGCCAGCGAGGCAATGCGCGCAATATCTGAAGCGGAGAGTGACATAGGTCGGGACGGCCCAAAAAAGCGGGGGTAATCGCACGCCGAAACGGGTGCTAATACAGGAATCAGAGGGGATTCGGTTATTATCCCGCCTTTGCCGCAACCCCCGCGAACACGCCGGCTTTTGCGCCAAAAACGATCAATTCACCCCGTCACACGACCCAAAAAATAGAGCGACGACCTGCCGATGCGCAGGCCGTGCTCAGAGGATTCCGCACATGTTTGGAGCTTTTCGTCGGTACTTTTCCACCGACCTTGCGATCGACCTCGGCACCGCCAACACCCTGATATTCGCTCGCAACAAGGGCATCGTGCTGGACGAACCCTCGGTTGTCGCGATCCGCCACGAAGGCGGCCCCCACGGCAAGAAGGTGATCCAGGCCGTCGGCCGCGAAGCCAAGGCCATGCTGGGCAAGGTGCCCGGCAACATCGAGGCGATCCGCCCGATGAAGGACGGCGTGATCGCCGACTTCGTGATCACCGAGCAGATGATCAAGCAGTTCATCAAGATGGTGCACCCGCGCACGCTGCTCACGCCGAGCCCGCGCATCATCATCTGCGTGCCCTGCGGCTCCACCCAGGTCGAGCGCCGCGCCATCAAGGACGCGGCCGAGGCGGCAGGCGCCACCTCCGTCTACCTCATCGAGGAACCCATGGCTGCAGCCATCGGCGCTGGCCTGCCCGTCAGCGAAGCCTCGGGCTCGATGGTGGTGGACATCGGCGGCGGTACCACCGAGGTGGGCGTCATCAGCCTGGGCGGCATGGTCTACAAGGGCTCCGTGCGCGTGGGCGGCGACCGCTTCGACGAAGCCATCATCAACTACATCCGCCGCAACTACGGCATGCTGATCGGCGAGCCGACGGCCGAAGTCATCAAGAAGAACATCGGCTCGGCCTTCCCGGGCTCCGAAGTCAAGGAGATGGAAGTCAAGGGCCGCAACCTGTCCGAAGGCGTGCCACGCAGCTTCACCATCAGCAGCAACGAAGTGCTGGAAGCCCTGACCGATCCGCTCAACAACATCGTCTCGGCCGTGAAGAACGCGCTGGAACAGACGCCGCCCGAGCTGGGCGCCGACATCGCCGAGCGCGGCATGATGCTGACCGGCGGCGGCGCGCTGCTGCGCGACCTCGACCGCCTGCTGGCCGAGGAAACCGGCCTGCCGGTGCTGGTGGCCGAAGACCCGCTGACCTGCGTGGTGCGCGGCTGCGGCATCGCGCTGGAACGCATGGACCGTCTCGGCAGCATCTTCACGAGCGAGTAAAACGCGAAAGCCATCATCGGCCGGCCTCTGCTTGCGCAGGCCGGCTTTTTGTTATTTGATTCCGCACCACCGCCGGGTCTGAATTCATGCCTCTGGGCACGCTCGATCGCACAGCGCCACCCCTGTTCAACCAGGGGCAGTCGGCACTCAGCAAGCTGATCTTCTTCGGCGCGCTCGCCCTGTTCCTCATGGTGGCCGATTCACGCTTCCGCATCGTGCAGCCGATCCGTGCAGGTATCGGCGCGGTGCTCTACCCGGTGCAATGGGTGGCGATGAAGCCGGTGCAGGCCGTGCTCGGCGGCGGGCGCTACCTCGAAGACTTGCAGACCGCCCAGCGCAACGAGGAAGACGCGCGCAAGGCGCTGATGATGCAGGCCGAACGCGCCGCCCAGGCCGACACGCTGACGCAGGACAACGCCCGCCTGCGCGAACTGCTCGAACTGCGCCAGACCACCACGACGCCGGGCCGCGCGGCGGAGGTGCTCTACGACGCGGCCGACCCCTACACCCGCAAGATCGTCATCGACCAGGGCATGACCCAGGGCGTGGCGCCCGGCTCGCCGGTGATCGACGCGCGCGGCGTGCTCGGCCAGGTCACGCAGGTGCTGCCCTTCACGAGCGAGGTCACGCTGGTGATCGACCGCGACCTTTCCATTCCCGTGCAGAACACCCGTACCGGCGTGCGCAGCGTGGCCTTCGGCGACGCCTCGGCCCACGGTGGCGGGCTGGAGCTGCGCTTCATGGCCGCCAACGCCGACCTGCAGGAGGGCGACCTGCTCTCCACCAGCGGCGTCGACGGCATCTACCCGGCCGGCCTGCCGGTGGCGAAGATCGAGCGCATCGAGCGCCGCGCCGACTCCGCCTTCGCCCGCATCTACTGCGTGCCGCTGGCCCACGTGACGGCCGCGCGCTACGTGCTGGTGCTCGAACCCACCGGTGCCCCGATGGCGCCGCCGCCCGCGCCCGCGGCGGCCACGCAGCGCAAGCGGCCTGAAGGCAAGCCCGGCGCGGGCAAGAACGAGAAGAAGCCGGGAGCGCGCCAATGATCAAGCGTCCCGGCCAGCAGCAGCTCCTGCTGCCCGTCAGCCCCGTCTTCATGTGGTCGAGCCTCATCGTGGCGCTGCTCGTCAACATGATTCCCATTGGCCGCGCCGTCTGGATGCCCGACCTGCTGGCGCTGGTGATCGTGTTCTGGGGCGTGCACCAGCCCGCACGCGTGGGCGTCGGCGCGGCCTTCGTGTTCGGGCTGTGCATGGACGTGCACCAGGCCTCGATGCTGGGCCAGCACGCGCTGGCCTATACGACGCTGGGCTTCTTTGCGATCACCATCCACCGGCGCCTGCTCTGGTACCCGGTGGCGTCGCAGGCGCTGCAGGTGCTGCCGCTGTTCGCGCTGTCGCAGCTGATCGAGGTCATCACGCGGATGGTCGGCGGCGGCGTGTTCCCGGGCTGGACGGTGCTGGTCTCGCCTGCCATCGAGGCTGCGCTCTGGCCACTGGTCACCGCCTTGCTGCTCGCACCACAGCGCCGCACCCCGGAACCCGACGAGAACCGTCCGCTATGAGCTCTCCCCCAGGCTTCGCGCACTTCGTGTCGCTTCGCCAACCCCCTCGCCGGGGGCAACACCAGCGGCCGGGCAAAGCCCGTTCCGCGGTGTTTCGCGATGAATCCGCGCCGCTTCCGTTCGGCTCGGGAGGCGCATTTGCCATCGCACCTGTGCGCGCCTAAGCTCCCTCCGCCATGACCGAAATCCGCAACGTAGCCGCCGACCTTGCGCGCTTCAAGCGCCGCGTGATCGTCATCGGTCTTGCAGTGCTGTTTGCCTTCGGCCTGCTGTGCGCGCGGCTGGTGTACCTGCAGGTCGTGCGCCACGAAGACCTGGCCGAGCAGGCCGAGAGCAACCGCACGGCCATCGTGCCGGTGGTGCCCAACCGGGGGCTGATCCTCGACCGCAACGGCATCGTGCTGGCCTCCAACTACTCGGCCTACACGCTGGAGATCACGCCCTCGAAGGTGGGCGACGTCGAGGAGACCATCGACAGCCTGACGCAGGTGCTCGAAGTCTCGCCGCGCGACCGCCGCCGCTTCAAGCGCCTGCGCGAGGATTCGCGCAGCTTCGACTCCATTCCGATCCGCACCCGCCTGAGCGACGAGGAAGTCGCGCGCTTCGCGGCGCAGCGCTACCGCTTTCCGGGCGTGGAGATCAAGGCGCGCCTGTTCCGCAACTACCCGCAGGGGGAGCTGGCCTCGCACGTGCTCGGCTACATCGGCCGCATCAACCAGCGCGAGAAGACCGCGATGGAAGACTGGGACGAGGAAGACCAGGCCAACTACAAGGGCACCGACTACATCGGCAAGCTCGGCATCGAGCAGAGCTACGAGAAGACGCTGCACGGCCAGACCGGCGTGGAGCAAATGGAAACCTCGGCCGGTGGGCGCGCCGTGCGCCGGCTCGCGAGCCACCCCGCCACGCCGGGCAACACGGTGATGCTGTCGCTCGACATCAAGCTGCAGAAGCTGGTGGAAGACATGTTCGGCGACCGCCGCGGCGCGCTGGTGGCCATCGACCCCAAGACCGGCGAGGTGCTGGCCTTCGTAAGCAAGCCCACCTTCGACCCGAACCTGTTCGTCGAAGGCATCGACAACGAAAGCTGGGCGGCGCTGACCGAGTCCATCGACAAGCCGCTGCTGAACCGCGCGCTGCGCGGCACCTACCCGCCCGGCTCGACCTACAAGCCCTTCATGGCGCTCGCCGCGCTGCAGACGGGCAAGCGCGGGCCCAGCGTGGTGATCAACGACCCGGGCTATTTCAACTTCGGCGGCCACCGCTTCGGCAGCCCTGAAGGCAACATCGGGGGCGTCGACATGCGCCGCTCGATCCAGCTGTCGAGCAACATCTACTACTACTCGTTGGCCAACGAGATGGGCGTGGACCTGATCCACGACTTCATGAAGCCGCTGGGCTTCGGCCAGATCACCGGCATCGACCTGGGCGGCGAAGTGCGCGGTGTGCTGCCGAGCACCGAGTGGAAGCGCAACACCTACAAGCGGCCCGAGCAGAAAAAATGGTACGCGGGAGAGACCATCTCGCTGGGCATCGGCCAGGGCTACAACGCCTTCACGATGCTGCAGCTCGCGCAGGCCACGTCCATCGTGGCCGACGGGGGCATGAAGCACAAGCCGCACCTCGTGCTGGCCACGCGCAACACGGTGAGCGGGCAGGTGGTTCCGCTGCCCCAGCCCCCGGCGGAAAACCTCGGCTTCGCGGCAGCCAACGTGGCGGTGGTCCGTGAGGGCCTGACCAGCGTGGTCACCAGCGGCACCGCGCGCGGTGTGTTCGCGGGCGCGGGCTACCAGGCGGCCGGCAAGACAGGCACGGCGCAGGCGGTGACGCAGGCGCAGAACACCAAGTACAACGCGCGCGCACTCGAAGAGCATCAGCGCGACCATGCGCTGTTCATGGCCTTCGCACCGGTGAACGATCCGAAGATCGCGGTCGCGGTGATCGTGGAAAACGCGGGTTGGGGCGCCGGCGCCGCGGCGCCCATTGCGCGCCGCGTGTTCGACTACTGGTTGATGGACCAATACCCGAGCGAAGCCGACATGGCCGCGATCAAGATCGGCAAGGCCGCCGCGCCGATGGGCAAGCCGCGCGTGGCGAGCGAAGTGGCATGGCCTGCCGCTGCGGCGACTCCCGCAGCCGCGCCCTGATCTCCTGCTCCCTCTCCCCTTGGGGAGWGGGTTGGGGTGAGGGTGAGCGGCAATGAAGCCCGCACGATGTTGCAAGGCCGGCTGCCCTCACCCTGGCCCTCTCCCAGAGGGAGAGGGGACAAGACGTCAGACCACGGTGCCGGTGACTTCACCCAGGCCGATGCGCACCGCACCGTCACGTTCGCACCAGCCACGCATCACCAGCGTATCCCCGTCCTCCAGGAACGTGCGCTTCTCGCCGTTCGGCAGCGTGATCGGTTGCTTGCCGCCCAGCGTCAGCTCGATCAGCGAGCCGGCTTCGTCGGCCTTGGGGCCCGACAGCGTGCCCGATCCCAGCAGGTCGCCCGGTTGCAGGTTGCAGCCGTTCACCGTGTGGTGCGCGACCAGCTGCGCGGCTGTCCAGTAGGCGGCCTCCGTGGTGTTGCCGCGCGTGAGGCGCACGGGCGCGACGCCCTCGGCGTGCATCTTCGCGGTCTGCAGCAGCACTTCGAGCGTGATGTCGAGCGCGCCGCTCTCGCGGTTCGACGCCGAGTCGAGGTACGGCAGCGGCTGCGGGTCTCCGGCGGGACGCTCGAATTTCGCGCGGAAGGGCGCCAGCGCCTCCATCGTCACGATCCAGGGCGACAGCGTGCTCGCGAAGTTCTTCGAGAGGAAGGGGCCGAGCGGCTGGTATTCCCAGGCCTGCAGGTCGCGTGCCGACCAGTCGTTGAGCAGTGTCACGCCGAACAGGTGTTCCTCGGCATCGGCGATGGCGATGGGCTCGCCCTGGGCGTTGCCGCGGCTCACCAGGAAGCCCAGCTCCAGCTCGTAGTCCAGCCGCTTCGACGGGCCGAAGCTCGGCTCGGCTGCGTCGGGCGCCTTGGTCTGGCCCTGCGGGCGCTTGAAGACCTGGCCGCTCACGCCGATGGACGATGCGCGGCCGTGATACCCGATAGGCACCCACTTGTAGTTGGGCATCAGCGGCTGGTCGGGACGGAACAGCTTGCCGATGGTGGTCGCGTGATGGATGCCGGTATAGAAGTCGGTGTAGTCGCCGATGCGGCAGGGCACGGTCATCTCGGCCTCGGCTTGCGCGAGCAGCGCCTTCGACCACGCGGCCTGCTTGTCGCTGCCTTCCGCAAGGCCGGCGGAGATCGCTGCGCGCAGGGCTTGGCGGTCCTTCACGCTGGCGTTCATCAGCGCGTTCATGTCGTCGGTGTCGACGAGGCCCGCCGCGCGCAGGTCCAGCACCTGGTCGCCGATGGCGACGCCGATGCGGAAGGCTTCATTGCTGCCGGCGAAGCGGAAGCGGCCGAAGGGCAGGTTCTGGATCGGGAAGTCGCAGCCGGCCTCGTTGGCCGATGCGACCCAGCTGCGCAGCTTCGGGTCATGGGTGGCGTTCAGTGCGGTCATGGATGTCTTTCTGCTCGATGTCTGTTTGTCTGTCTGATCAGTCTGCGGTCATGCCGGCCTTCTTGGCCACGTCACCCAGGCGCTGGTATTCGGTCTCGGTCAGCGTCGCCAGCTCATGCGGCGTCGAGCCGCGCGGCGAGAAGCCGGCCTGCGCCAGCTTGGCCTTCACGTCGGGCATCGCGAGCGCCTCGACGAAGGCTTCGTTCAGCGCCTTCACGACCGATGCCGGCAGCTTCGCCGGCCCGTACACGCCGAACCACGGCTCCAGCGCGTAGCCCTTCAGGCCCGCCTCGGCCATCGTCGGCACGTCGGGCAGCGAGGGCGAGCGGCTCGGCCCCGCCACCGCCAGCGCGCGCAGCTTGCCAGCCTGGATGTGCGGCAGCGAGGCCGGCAGGTTGTCGAACATCACGCCGATGTTGTTGCCCAGCATGTCGGTGATGGCCGGGCCGCTGCCTTTGTAGGCCACGTGCACGAACTCGGTGCCGGTCATCTGCGCGAACATCACGCCGGCCAGGTTCATCGAGGTGCCGGCGCCCGCGGTGGCGTAGGGCAGGCCGGGGTTCTTCTTCGCGGCCGCGATCAGCTCGGGCACCGACTTCACGGCCGAGGCCGCCGGCACTTCGAGCACGATGGTCGAGGTGCCCAGCAGGCTGATGGCGGTGAAGTCCTTGCGCGGATCGAAGGCCATCGACTTGTAGATGTGCGGGTTCAGCGCATTGGTCGAGATCGCGCCGAAGCCAATGGTGTAGCCATCTGGCGGGGCCTTGGCCACCGCGTCCATGCCGATGTTGCCGCCCGCGCCGCCGCGGTTGTCGATCAGCACCGGCTGGCCCAGTTTTTCCGACACCTTCTGGCCCACGGTGCGTGCCACCAGGTCGGTGGTGCCGCCGGGTGTATAGGGCACGATGAAGCGGATGGGCTTCGAGGGGTAGTCGGCGGCCTGCGCGAACAGGGGCGCGGCCAGCAATGCCACGGCCGCAGCGCGGCGCGTGAGGGTGAACGGTGTCTTCGTCATGCCTTGAACTGGTCCTTGAGGCCGGCCCAGCAATCGGCGTAGTCCGTGTCGAGCGCCGGGCTCTTCAGCGCGAAGTTCGTCGGCACGAAGCGATAGCGGCTCTCGAACATGAAGGCCAGCGTGTTGTCGAGCTTGTGCGGCTTGAGGTCGGCGTGCGTGGCTTTGTCGAAGGCTTCCTCGTCGGGGCCGTGCGGCACCATGCAGTTGTGCAGGCTCGCGCCGCCGGGCTTGAAGCCGCCCGGCTTGGCGTCGTACTCGCCCAGCACCAGGCCCATGAACTCGCTCATCAGGTTGCGGTGGAACCACGGCGGGCGGAAGGTGTTCTCCATCACCATCCAGCGCGGCGGGAAGATCACGAAGTCGCAGTTGGCGGTGCCGGGCGTGTCGCTCGGCGAGGTCAGCACGGTGAAGATCGACGGATCGGGATGGTCGAAGCTGATCGAGCCGATCACCATGAAGTGCGCCGTGTCGTACTTCACCGGCGAGAGGTTGCCGTGCCAGGCGACCACGTTGAAGGGCGACTGCTTCATCGGCGCCTGCCAGAAGCGGCCGCCGAACTTCTTGACGATCTCGTAGCCGCCTTCCTCGGTCTCGAAGGCCGCCACCGGCGCCTGGAAGTCGCGCGCGTTGGCCAGGCCGTTCGAGCCGATCGGGCCGAGTTCGGGCAGGCGGAAGTGCGCGCCGTAGTTCTCGCAGACGTAGCCGCGCGAGAGGCCGTCAGGCAACGCCACCTTGAAGGCCATGCCGCGCGGCAGCAGCGCGATCTCGCCGGGCTTCACGTCGAGCACGCCGAGTTCGGTGGTGATGACGAGGCGGCCCTGCTGCGGCACCACCAGCATCTCGCCGTCGGCGTTGACGAAGGCGCGGCGCTCCATCGAGCGGCCCGCGAGGTACATCAGCGAGCCGATGCCGACCTGCGATTCGGCGTCGCCATTGGCCGCGATGGTGCGCATGCCGTCGATGAAGTCGGCCTTGGCCGCCGCTTCGTCCAGCGGCTGCGGGTGCCAGCGCAGCGGCTCCGGCGGCAGCGCGACTTCGCGGTCGGCGCCGGTGCTCCACAGCGGCTGGGCGTACGGCTGGTAGCGGCCTGACACCACCGAGGGCTGTCGGCGATACAGCCAGGTGCGGCGGTTCTCGTGGCGCGGCGCGGTGAAGGCGGTGCCGGAGATCAGCTCGGTGTAGAGGTCGAAGGGGCCGCGCTGCGGATTGTTGCGACCCTGCGGCAGCGCGCCGGGCACGGCCTCGGAGGCATATTCGTTGCCGAAGCCGCTCTGGTAGCGCCGTTCGGGGGACCGGGTTGCTTGGGTCATGTGCTTGCTCTTTCGGGAGTCGCGATGAGGTTGGAATGCGGTGGTGCTCAGCCCGCGCGGGCCGCGTCGAAGGCTTCGCGCAGCACGGCCAGCGAACCGACGTGGTTGGCCAGCACGAGTACGAGGCGCGCGTTGAAGGCGTGGCTCTCCTCGGTCGAGAGCCCCTGGTGCGCCTCGATGAGCGCTTCGTAGAAATCGTCGGGGGCGTCGAGGTTCGGCGCGGTGATCAGGTGTTGTTGCTGCATGGTGTTCTTCACGCCTTTGCGAGTGCGCGGTCGATGGCCGCGCGGATGTCCGCCGCCGCGGGCTGGCGCCAGCGCGCGCACACATGCTGGTCGGGCCGCAGCAGGTACACGGTGCCGGGCCGGGCGTCGTAGCGCTGCGCGGCGAGTTCGCTGCCCCGGGCGCCGTCCTCGACGCGCACCACGTGCAGCGGCAGGTCGCAGGCCTTGAGCTCGCCCAGGCTGCGCTCGGCCGCCTCGCCCTCGCCGAAAACCAGCGCGGTGAATTGCGAGACGTGGCATTCGCGCAGCAGCCAGCCGGTGCTGCCGTCCGCATGCACCACCGGCGCGTCGGCCGCCGCGGCGCCTGGCACCATCGCGCCCGAGAAGGTGTCGGCATCGGCCGTGTTCAAAGGCGAATCGCGCAGCACCGTGGCCACCGACAGCCGTCCGCTGTTGACCAGCGTGCGTGCAAAGGCGTGGCGCTTCGTCAGCTCCAGCACCGCGTCGCGGAACAGGCGGCTCACCTCGCTCTTGGGCGTGATGAAGTCGGTGGCACGGGTGGAGTTGCGGATGTTCTCGTCGGCCGCGTATTCGCGCTCGCTGGCGTAGCTGTCGAGCAGCGTGTCGGGCGCGTGGCCCTGCACCACGGCCGCGAGCTTCCAGCCCAGGTTGTCCGCATCCTGCACGCCCGAATTGGCGCCGCGTGCGCCGAAGGGCGACACGCCGTGCGCCGAGTCGCCCGCGAACAGCACGCGGCCTTGGCGGAAGTGCTCCATGCGCTGGCAGGCGAAGGTGTAGACGCTGGCCCAGCCGATCTGGAACTGCACACCCTCGAAGCCGATGCTGTCGAGCAGCGCGCGCACGCGCGGCGTGATGTTCTCGGGCTTGCGTTCTTCCACCGGGTCGGCGTCCCAGCCGAGCTGGAAGTCGATGCGCCACATGCCGTCGGCCTGCTTGTGCAGCAGCACGCTCTGGCCCGGATGGAACGACGGGTCGAACCAGAAGCGGCGCTCGGTCGGCAGGTGCGCGTCCATCGTGATGTCGGCGATCAGGAAGCGGTCGCGGAACACGCGGCCCTTGGCTTCCAGGCCCAGCAGCTGGCGCAGGTTGGAGCGCGAGCCGTCGCAGGCGGCGACGTAGCCGGCCTGCAGTTGGTAGCTGCCTTCGGGCGTCTCCACGGTGAGCACCGCGCCGTCGCCGCGCTGCGCGATGCCGGTGACCTTGTTGTTCCAGCGCAGGTCGATCAGCGGCAGCGTGGCCGCGCGTTCGACGAGGTAGCCCTCGACGTAGTACTGCTGCAGGTTGATGAAGGCCGGGCGCTCGTGGCCGGGCTCGGGCAGCAGGTCGAAGCGGTAGACCTGCTCGTCGTGGAAGAACACCTTCCCCACGTTCCACGATACGCCCTTGTCGACCATGCGGTCGCCGCAGCCGAGGCGGTCGAACACTTCGAGCGTGCGCTTGGCGAAGCAGATGGCGCGCGAGCCGCTGGACAGGGTGTTGTCGTTGTCCAGCAGCACCACGGGCACCTGCCGCAGCGCGAGGTCGACGGCGAGCGCGAGGCCGACGGGGCCGGCGCCGACGATCACCACGGGGTGATGGGCGGGTGTGGCAGCGTCCTGGTCGGCGTGGCGGCGGTAGTCGAAGCGCAGACTTTGATAGTCGATCACGTGTTGTCTCCGTGTCTTTTGTCTTGCTCCTTCCCCCGTTGGGGGAAGGTCGGGATGGGGGCTCGACGGCGCTCGAAACTGGCGCTCTGCCTGCCCCCACCCCAGCCCTCCCCCAGCGGGGGAGGGAGCAATGCGGGATCAGCCTTCGAGGGCCTTCCACATGTCAATGTCGCGCTGCGCCGTCCACACGCGCGGGTCTGCATGGCCCGAGGCTTCGTCGTACGCCCGGCTCACGTCGAACGGCATGCAGTGGTCGAAGATCACCCACTGGCTGTATTTGGGCTTGAGCTTTGCGTACGTGTCCTTGTAGACCGTGTTCAGGTCGCGCCCGGCCTTCACGCCCTCCTGCACGCTGGCGTACACGTCGGAGATGAAGTTGCGCGTGCCCGTCAGGCCCTCGGCCACCTGGGCCGGCGTGGTCAGCGCGGCGCCGCGGCCCGGCACCAGCGCCACGGGCTTGAGCGCGGCGATGTTGTCCAGCGTCTGCGGCCAGTCCTTGAAATAGGCGTCGCCGGCGTACGGGGTGGCGCCGAACTCGACCAGGTCGCCCGACAGCAGCGTGCGCTCCTGCGGCAGCCAGACGACGGTGTCGCCCTTGGTGTGGCCGCGGCCCAGCTGGATCAGCTGCACTTCCAGCTTGCCGAGCCACAGCGTCATCTTGCCGGTGAAGGTCATGGTGGGCCAGGTCAGGCCCGGCGGCACGGTCTCGACGTTCTGGAACAGGCGCGGGAAGCGGCCGATCTCGCTGGCCTTGTCTTCCTCGCCGCGCTCCACGATCAGGTCGCGCGTGTCCTGGCTGGCCAGGATGTGCTCGGCACCGTAACCCGCTGCGCCCAGCACGCGCACCGCGTGATAGTGCGTGAGCACCACGTACCTGATGGGCTTGTCGGTCACTTCGCGGATGCGGCGCACCACGTCGGCCGCCATGGCGGGCGTGGCCTGGGTGTCGGCCACCAGCACGCAGTCGTCGCCGATGACGATGCCGGTGTTCGGGTCGCCCTCGGCGGTGTAGGCCCAGGCATGTTCCGAGATCTGGCTGAAGGTGACCTTTTTCTCTTCCATGTCGGCCTGGCTGGCGAATTTCTTGGCTTGGCTCATCGGGTGTCTCCGTCGGTGGGTGGGTCTTTGATTCGTTTAAAGCAAACGAATTCGCGGTTAACGAATTTCCGCAGTGTAAACCGCGGATCAGTTAATGTCTAATCCCTTCTTCATGAACGAACGACCAGAAGGCGAGGCCGGCCATGGCAGCCAATGACACCGACCGCGCCCAGCGCGGCATCCAGAGCATCGAAGTCGGCGGCCAGCTGCTGCGCGCGCTGGTGCACCACGGCCGGCCCATGGCGCTGAAGGACCTTGCGCGCGAGGCCGACATGACGGCCGCCAAGGCGCATCCGTACATGGTCAGCTTCGGGCGCCTGGGCCTGATCGAGCAGGACCGCGCCAGCGGCCACTATCTGCTTGGCCCGCTCGCCTTGCAACTGGGCCTCATCAGCCTGCAGCAGGCTGACCCGGTGCACATCGCCACCCCGCTGATCGGCCAGTTGGCCCAGCAGACCGGCCACACCGTGGCGCTGGCCGTGTGGGGCGCGCGCGGCGCGACCATCGTGCGCACGGCCGAGTCGCCGTCGCCGGTGCACGTGAACATGCGGCACGGCACGGTGTTCTCGCTGACCAACACGGCTTCGGGCCGGGTGTTCGCCGCCTACCTCGATGCCGACGCGGTGCGCCAGCTGCTCGAGGAAGAGCGCCAGCGCCGGGGCCAGCGCAAGGGGGCAGAGCCGAACCCGCCCGCCGGCATGCCGCCGGTGCAGCCTCTGCCGTCGTGGAGCGATTTCGAGCGCCAGCTGCAGGAAGTGCGCACGCACGGCATCAGCCGCTCCGACGGCGAGGTCATCCAGGGTGTCAGCGCCATGGCCGCGCCCGTCTTCGACCACACCGGTGCCATCGTGCTGGCCCTGACCGCCATCGGCCCGGCGGGCATCTTCGATACCGCGTGGGATGGCGAGATTTCCCGTGCGCTCAAGGCTTGCGCGGGCACGGTGTCGCAGCGGCTGGGCGCCACCCCTGCGCCGGCCACCCCGGGCTGAAGGTTCAGCCCTTCCTGCCGCCCAGCAGCACCAGCGCGCCGCCCACCACGATGGCGGCCACGCCGGCCCAGGCCGGGAGGTTGACGGTCTGCTTCTCCTTCATCGAGAGCTCCAGCGGGCCCAGCTTGGCCTGATGAGTTTCCTTGGTGAAGCTGAAGCTGCCGAGGCCCAGGACGGCAATGCCGCCCACGATCAGCAGGATGCCGACGATGCGTGTCGCGTTCATGGGATCGATCCTCCGTCCATCAGGTTGTGACTACCGGGGCGCCTGCGGCGATTGCTCTTGCAGCTGCCCCACCCACTGCACCACCTCGGCCACCGCGGCATCGCTGGCTGCAATCAGTGCCTTCACGCCGCCGGGCGCGTCGGCGCTGGGCGCGGGGCGGCGCACGGTGAACACGCGCTGGCCCAGCACGCGGTCGCCGCCGGCCGTGCTGCGGACCAGCGTGGCGCGCAGGCGCACCAGGCCGACGCTGGCGCTTGCCGAGTCGAAGTACTGGCTGAATTCGTCGAGCGAGATGCGCAGCATGTCTGGCACCTCGCCCTTGCTGCGCGAGATGGTGGCGCTTTCTGCCGGGCCGAGCACGGTGCGGCGTTCGGCCAGCGTGTCGCTGAGCCGCTGGCGCAGCAGTTGCGCCGGCGGCAGGCTCCAGCGCGACTGGCCGTAGGGGCGCAGCTCGTTGGCGTCTGCGTAGCCCAGCCGGTAGAGGATCTGCGTGCCGTCCAGGCGCGTGTTGCTGTCGAACTCGGCCAGCGCCAGCGTGGGGAGAGGGGCGGCGGAGGAGGGCGCGGCCGCGGCAGGCGCCGCCAGGCCGGGGCCAAAGTCGTAGAGCGTGGCGCGCGTGGGCTTGTCGGGCAGCGCGCCGCAGCCGGCGGCCAGCAGCACGCAGCCCAGGACGGCGGCAGCCGGGTTCATCAAGGAGCGAATGGCGTTCATGGTCGATGGTCCTCCCTCAATCAGGGCCGTGTCGCGGCCGGCGCGCTGAAACCCGGTTCGCCCGGACCCGCGGCCGCACCGCCGTTGCCGAACAGTAGCGATTGCGGGTTGTCGTTGATGCTGTCCGCCGCGCGGCCCAGCCGGCGCACGGCGTGCGAGGTGTCGTCGGCTACGCGGTTCACGCGCGGCAGTGTGGCCGCGTTGAACGAATCGACCGCCTGCGCCAGCGCCTTGGTGCCCTCGCTCAGCCGTTCGACGGGGCCTTCGGGTGCGTTCAGCCGGCCCACGGTGGTGTTGAAGTTGTTGGCCACGCGCGAGACGTCGCCGGCCGCCTTCTTCACCGAGGCCATCGTGTCCGGCAACTTGGTCAGCGCAGGGTTCAGGCCGGTCTTCACCGTGTTGTCCAGCGTCTTCAGCAGCGTGTTGGCGCTGGCCGAGGCGGCCGCGATGCTCTCCAGCGCGTCGGCCGCACGCTTCTGGTTGGGGTCGCTCAGCAGCGTGTTGGCGCGCTTCGTCACTTCCTCGACCTGGTTGATGATGGCTTCGCCGCGGTCCTGCAGCTGCGCCAGTATCGACGGCTTGAGCGGGATGCGCGGCGGGTTGTCGTCGTCCGGCTTCAGCGCCACGTTCGACTCGCCCTTGTCGTCCAGCGCGATGAAGGCCAGGCCGGTCACGCCCTGGTAGCTCAGCGTGGCGAAGCTGGAGGTGGTGAGCGGCACCCGCTCGTCGACCGAGATGCGCACGCGCACATTGCCCTTGACCTTGGGGTCGAAGTCGATCGACGTCACCTTGCCCACCGCGATGCCGCGGTAGCGCACCGTCGCCTGCGGCTGCAGGCCGCTCACGGCGTCGCGCGTGGAGAGCTCGTAGATGTTGCGCACGGTGTTGTCGCGCGTGAACCAGATCACCAGCGCGACGAGCGCGGCGATCAGGCCGAGCACGAAGGCGCCGGCGGCGAGGGCGTGGGCCTTGTTTTCCATGGTGTGTCTGCCTTTCAGCGTTCGCCCGCGCTGGCGGGCTGCGATGGTGCATCGGCGGGCTTGTCGTGTAGCGCCTCCAGGGCGCGCTGGCCGCGCCCGCCGAGAAAGTATTCGTGGATGAAGGGGTGCGGATACGCGATGACCTCGCGCGCCGTGCCGGTGACGATCACCTTCTGGTCGGCCAGCACCGCGATGCGGGTGCTCAGGTCGAACAGCGTGTCCAGATCGTGCGTGACCATCACCACCGTGAGGCCCAGCTCGCGGTGCAGGCCGCGCAGCAGGTCGCAGAAGCTGTCGGAGGCCTCGGGGTCGAGGCCGGCCGTGGGCTCGTCGAGCAGCAGCAGCGGCGGGTCCATGATGAGCGCGCGCGCCAGCGCCACGCGCTTGATCATGCCGCCCGACAGGTCCGCCGGGCTCTTGTTCGCATGCTGCGGACCCAGGCCCACCATCTGCAGCTTCACCAGCGCCGCGTGGCGGATCAGCTCGTCGGGCAGCAGCTTCAGCTCGCGCAGCGGAAAGGCGATGTTCTCCAGCACGCTGAAGGCCGAGAACAGCGCGCCGTGCTGGAACAGCATGCCCACGTTGGCCGCGCCCGAGGCGCTGAGCTCGCCGGGCTCCTGGCCCAGCACCTCGACATGGCCGCGCGTGGGTTTTTCGAGCCCGAGGATCTGGCGCAGCAGCACCGTCTTGCCCGTGCCCGAGCCGCCGACCAGCGAGAGCACCTCGCCGCGGTCGATGTGCAGCTGCAGGTCGCGGTGCACCACCTGTTCGCCATCGGCGCTCTGGAACGCCGTCCACAGGCCACGGATGTCCACCACGGTGGTGTCGGTGTCGGGGCGCACGGGCATGCTCATGGTTTCACGCCCTCATGCACGGAAGCCGATGCCCTTGAAGAGCACGGCGAACAACGCGTCGACCAGGATCACCGCGGTGATCGAGGTGACCACCGACGAAGTGGTGCCGCGCCCGAGGCTTTCGGTGTTGGGCTTGACCTTCATGCCGAAGTAGCAGCCGATCAGCGCGATCAGGATGCCGAACACCGCCGACTTGGCCGTGGCCAGCCAGAGGTTCGAGATCGGCACCGCGCGCGGCAACGCCGAGAGAAAGTAGGCCGGCGAGATGTCCAGCGCCGCGTCGGCCGCCAGCATGCCGCCTGCCAGCGCGG
The DNA here is from genome assembly GCF_056395365.1 of Variovorax sp. 10L421. NCBI lineage: Bacteria > Pseudomonadati > Pseudomonadota > Betaproteobacteria > Burkholderiales > Comamonadaceae > Variovorax > Variovorax sp. 10L421. The sequence goes on along the minus strand of NZ_JBFTJJ010000021.1, from coordinate 25,012 downwards.
CCATCGAGGTCCACAGGCTGATCAGCGGCATGGCGATGGCCAGCGCCAGCACGCGCGGCATCACGAGGCGAAAGCCGTGCGGAATGCCCATCACGCGCATCGCGTCGAGCTCTTCCGTCACGCGCATCACGCCGATCTGCGCCGTGATGGCCGAACCCGAGCGCCCGGCGATCAGCACGGCCGCCAGCACCGGCCCGAGCTCGCGCACCAGCGACAGCCCGAGGATGTTCACCACGAAAGTCTCTGCGCCATATTGGCGCAGCTGCTGCGAGATCAGGTAGGCCAGCACCACGCCGATCAGCAGCCCGACCAGCGCCGTGATGTGCAGCGCCGTGGCGCCGAACTGGTAGAGGTGCCCCGAGAAATCGCGCCACGGCCCGCGGTGCGGCGCGCGGATCAGCTTGCCGATGTCGAGCGCGAGCTGGCCAATGAGTTCCGTCAGGTCGCGCATGACGAACATCGCGCGCGGCCCGAGGTGCGTGAACGCGCGGACGCGGTCGTTCAGCGAAGGCCCGGGTTCGGCCGGCGTCGGCACGGTGTACTGCGCCACCTGGTCGAGCACCGCCTTGTGCTGCGGCGACATCTCGAGCGTCGCGGGCCATTGGTGGTGCCAGTGCTCCCACAGCAGCTGCGCGCCGATGTGGTCGAGCTGTTCGATGGGGCGCAGGTCCCAGGCGCGGTCGTCCGCGGGCGGGGCGGCTGCCAGGTCTTTCACCAGTGCCTGCCAGGCCGGCTTGGACGACATTGCCAGCGTGGTCCAGCAGCCGCTGGCCACCGTCCATTGGCGGCTGTCCTGCTCCCGCTGCCCGACGCGGGGCCGCGCGCCGTCGGCGGCGGGAGCGTCGGCAGGCGATGTGGCAGGGGACATAGGGCGGATGAGAGGGAAAGTTAACAGGTGCAGGGCTGGATGCGCGCATCGTAACCGGGTGCATCCGTGCGCCATGTGTCGCAGACCCCTCGTTTGCGTAGGGCGCGACGCCGTTTTTCGGTTTCCTTTTTCACGATTCGCGACGGCCGCGGCCCGCTCATGCCGCGAAGCCCGCCGCCAGCGCCTCGCGCAGCCACGCCACGAAGGCCGTCACTGCCTGCGGCACGTGCGTGGCATAGGGCCGGATGGCATACAGCCGCTCGCCGAACGCGCCCACCGAACGCCATTGCGGCAGCACCTGCTGCAGCTTGCCCGACTGCAGCGCCGATTGGGCGCTGAAGTCCGGCACCAGCGCGATGCCCAGGCCGCCGAGGGCGGCGTCGCGCAGCGCCTCGCTGTTGTTGGCCACCAGCGGGCCCGAGACCGGCACCGTGATGCGCGGCGCCGCGGCCTTGCCCTTCTGCGGCGCGCGGGCCTCGAAATGCCAGGTCGGCGTTTCCTGCGCGCGCGGGTAGTGCAGGCAGTCGTGGCCGGCCAGCGCCTGCGGCTCGCGCGGCGTGCCGCGGCGGCGCAGGTAGGCGCGGCTGGCCACCAGCACCGAGCGGGTCTCGCACAGCGTCCAGGCCACGTGCGTGTCCGGCGGCGCGGCCGTGTGGCGGATGGCCAGATCGAAGCCTTCCATCGCGAGCGAGCTGAGCCGGTCCGACAGGTCGAGCTCGATGCGCACCTCCGGCTGCGCGCGCAGGAAGTCAGCCAGCCGGGGCACCAGCTGCTGGCGCGCGAAAGCCACCGGCGCCGTCACCCGCACCAGCCCGCGCGGCACGCCCGCGAGGTCGCGCACGCCGGCGAAGCTGTGGGCGATCTGCTCGAAGGGGCCGCGCATGTCCTCCACCAGCCGCTGGCCGGCCTCGGTGAGCCGCACGCTGCGCGTGGTGCGCTGCACCAATGGCGCACCGGCCGCGCGCTCCAGCTCGGCGATGCGCTGGCTCATGGCCGCCTTGCTCACGCCCAGGCGCAGCGCCGCCGCCGTGAAGCTGCCCTGCTGCGCCAGCACCGTGAGCCAGTGCAGGTGCGTCCAGAGCGCTTCGATATTTTGGGGTTTCATGTATCCATTGTTCAGCAGGATGAACAATAAGTTCAAGCTTCGCGTCTAGGCGCGCGCCGAGGTGCTGCCTAAACTGGCCGCACCCCCTCATTCTTCTGCGTCAGCGAAAGCCTTCTCCATGCCCACCTCCATCGATCATTTCATCGGCGGCAAGCCCGCCGCCAACACCTCCGGCCGTACCCAGGACGTGACCAACCCCGCCACCGGCGCCGTGACCGGCAAGGTCGGCCTGGCCGACGCCGCGCAGGTCTCGGCTGCCGTGGCCGCCGCGCAGGCCGCCTTCCCGGCCTGGGCCGACACGCCGCCGATCCGCCGCGCGCGCGTCATGTTCAAGTTCCTGCAACTGCTCAACGAGCACAAGGACGAGCTGGCCCACCTCATCACCGCCGAGCACGGCAAGGTGTTTACCGACGCGCAGGGCGAGGTCTCGCGCGGCATCGACATCGTCGAGTTCGCCTGCGGCATTCCGCAGCTGCTCAAGGGCGACTTCACCGACCAGGTGAGCACCGGCATCGACAACTGGACGCTGCGCCAGCCGCTGGGCGTGGTCGCCGGCATCACGCCCTTCAACTTCCCGGTGATGGTGCCGATGTGGATGTTCCCGGTGGCGATTGCCGCCGGCAACACCTTCGTGCTCAAGCCCAGCCCGACCGACCCGAGCGCATCGCTGCGCATGGCCGAGCTGCTGAAGGAAGCCGGCCTGCCCGACGGCGTGTTCAACGTCGTGCAGGGCGACAAGGCGGCGGTGGATGCGCTGCTCGAGCACCCCGACGTCAAGGCCATCAGCTTCGTGGGCTCCACGCCGATTGCCAACTACATCTACGAGACCGGCGCGCGCCACGGCAAGCGCGTGCAGGCCCTGGGCGGCGCGAAGAACCACATGGTGGTCATGCCCGACGCCGACATCGACCAGGCGGTGGACGCGCTGATCGGCGCGGGCTACGGCTCGGCCGGCGAGCGCTGCATGGCCATCTCGGTGGCGGTGCTGGTGGGCGACGTGGCGGACAAGCTGCTGCCCAAGCTGATCGAGCGCACGAAGACGCTGAAGGTGCTCGATGGCGAGAACCTCGCGGCCGAGATGGGCCCGATCGTCACGCGCGCCGCGCACGAGCGCATCACGGGCTACATCGATCTGGGCGAGAAGGAAGGCGCGAAGCTGCTGGTCGACGGCCGCGAGTTCGACGGCAACAAGGCCGGCGCAGGCTGCGGCGACGGCTTCTGGATGGGCGGCACGCTGTTCGACCACGTCACGCCCGAGATGCGCATCTACAAGGAAGAGATCTTCGGCCCGGTGCTCGGCTGCGTGCGCGTGGCCAACTTCAAGGACGCGGTCGACCTGATCAACGCGCACGAGTTCGGCAACGGCGTGAGCTGCTTCACCCGCGACGGCAACGTGGCGCGCGAGTTCGGCCGCCGCATCCAGGTGGGCATGGTGGGCATCAACGTGCCGATCCCGGTGCCGATGGCCTGGCACGGCTTCGGCGGCTGGAAGCGCTCGCTGTTCGGCGACATGCACGCCTATGGCGAAGAGGGCGTGCGCTTCTACACCAAGCAGAAGTCGATCATGCAGCGCTGGCCCGAGAGCATCGGCAAGGGCGCCGAGTTCGTGATGCCGACGGCAAAATAGGCTCACCCCCGACTCTCGCGCACTTCGTGTCGCTCGCATCCCCCCTCAAGGGGGCGCTCCCGGCGGCCCGGCGGAGCCGGTTCCGCGGGAGCACTGGTACTGGCAAATGGCAACGGCGCGGTGGGGCGCCGTGGGCAAATAAGAACGAGCAGAAGGAGACAACCAATTGAGCGACACCACCTTCGACTACATCATCATCGGCGCCGGCACTGCCGGCTCGCTCATGGCGAACCGGCTCAGTGCCGACAAGAGCAAGCGCGTGCTGCTCATCGAGGCCGGCCGCAAGGACGACTACCACTGGATCCACATTCCGGTCGGCTACCTCTACTGCATCGGCAACCCGCGCACCGACTGGCTCTACAGCACCGAGCCCGACGCCGGCCTCAACGGCCGCGTGCTGCGCTACCCGCGCGGCAAGACGCTGGGCGGCTGCTCCAGCATCAACGGCATGATCTACATGCGCGGCCAGTCGCGTGACTACGAGCATTGGGCCGACCTCACCGGCGACGACGGCTGGCGCTGGCAAAACGTGCTGCCGGCCTTCAGGAAGCACGAGGACTTCTACCTCGGCGCCGACGAGATGCACGGCGCGGGCGGCGAATGGCGGGTGGAGAAGCAGCGCCTGCGCTGGGACATCCTCGACGCCTTTGCCGAAGCTGCGGTGCAGGCCGGCGTGCCGCACTCCACCGATTTCAATCGCGGCAGCAACGAGGGCGTGGGCTACTTCCAGGTCAACCAGAAGAACGGCTGGCGCTGGAACACCGCCAAGGCCTTCCTGCGCCCGACCTGCTACGGCCGGCCCAACTTCGAACTCTGGACCGGCGCGCAGGTCTCGCGCCTGCTGTTCGAGACGCTGCCCGACGGCACGCGTCGCTGCACGGGCGCGGAAGTGTGGAACGGCAGCGAGATGACCACCGCGACCGCGTCGCGCGAGGTTGTGTTGAGCGCAGGCTCCATCGGCTCGCCGCAGATCCTGCAGCTCTCGGGTGTCGGCCCGGCCGAGCTGCTGCGCCAGCACGGCATCGACGTGGTGCTCGATGCCCCTGGCGTCGGCGCCAATCTGCAGGATCACCTGCAGATCCGCGCGGTCTACAAGATCGCCGGCGCGCCCACGCTCAACGTGATGGCCTCGTCGATGGTCGGCAAGGCAAAGATCGGCCTCGAATACCTGCTCAAGCGCAGCGGCCCGATGAGCATGGCGCCCTCGCAGCTGGGCGCCTTCACGCGCAGCTCGCCCGAGCACGAATGGCCCAACCTGCAGTACCACGTGCAGCCGCTGTCGCTCGATGCCTTCGGCGATCCGCTGCACAGCTTTCCGGCCTTCACCGCGAGCGTGTGCAACCTCAACCCCACGAGCCGGGGCTCGGTGCGCATCAAGAGCAAGCGCTTTGAAGATGCGCCGGCCATCGCGCCCAACTACCTGAGCACCGACGAAGACCGCAAGGTGGCAGCCGACTCGCTGCGCGTGACGCGCCGCATCGCCGAGCAGCCCGCACTGGCCAAGTACAACCCGCAGGAATGGAAGCCCGGCGTGCAGTACCAGAGCGACGAAGATCTCGCGCGGCTGGCCGGCGACATCGCCACCACCATCTTCCATCCGGTCGGCACCACGAAGATGGGCGCCGAGGGCGACCCGATGGCCGTGCTCGATTCGCGGCTGCGCGTGCGCGGCGTGCAGGGCCTGCGCGTGGTCGATGCCGGCGCGATGCCGACCATCACCAGCGGCAACACCAACAGCCCGACATTGATGATGGCCGAGAAGGCAGCAGGCTGGATCGTCGAAGACAACCGCTGAGGTCGCGCGCAGGGTGACAACGTGAAAGGCGCAGGCATTTTGTTCAAGATTTGCCGCGCCGTTTAGCCGACAGTGCGTTGTCCGGCGAGGCAAATCCGCTTTCGCTGCCCAACAACCCTGCCCTGGAAAGAAGCATGTCCGACATCAAGACGACCCCCGCGACAGGTGCCTCGCGGCGACGTATTCTGGCCGGCGCGGCCGGCATCGCGACCGTGTCCGCCCTCGGTACTTCGAGCGCGGCTGCCGCGCAAAAGCACGCTGACCACACGAAAGGATCCCCCACCATGAGCTTTGTCACCACCAAGGACGGCACGAACATCTTCTACAAGGACTGGGGACCGCGCAACGCGCAGCCCATCGTCTTTCATCACGGCTGGCCCCTGAGCGCCGACGACTGGGACACGCAGATGCTGTTCTTCATCGGCAAGGGCTACCGCGTGATCGCGCACGACCGCCGCGGCCACGGCCGCTCCTCGCAGACCGCGGGCGGGCACGAGATGGACACCTACGCGTCGGACGTGGCGGCGCTGACCGACGCGCTGGACCTGAAGGACGCCGTGCACATCGGCCATTCGACGGGCGGCGGCGAGGTGGCGCGCTACGTGGCGCGCGCCAAACCGGGCCGCGTGGCCAAGGCCGTGCTGGTGGGCGCCGTGCCGCCCATCATGCTCAAGACAGCGGCCAACCCCGGCGGCCTGCCGATGGAGGTGTTCGACGGCTTCAGGGCCGCGCTCACGGCCAATCGCACGCAGTTTTTCATCGACATACCCACCGGCCCGTTCTACGGCTTCAACCGGCCGGGCGCGAAGGTCTCGCAGGGCCTCATCGACCGCTGGTGGCTGCAGGGCATGATGGGCGCGGCCAATGCGCACTACGAGTGCATCAAGGCCTTCTCCGAGACCGACTTCACCGAAGACCTGAAGAAGATCGACGTGCCGGTGCTCGTGATGCACGGCACCGACGATCAGGTCGTGCCCTATGCGAATTCGGGGCCGCTCGCAGCCAAGCTGCTCAAGCGCGGCACGCTGAAGAGCTACGAGGGCTACCCCCACGGCATGCTGTCCACGCATGCGGACGTGATCAACCCCGACCTGCTGGCGTTCGTGAAGAGCTGAGGCCGGGCGCGCCGCGGTGTGCGAACACCGCGGCGTGTCGCATCAACGCTCGATGGTCTTGTTCCAGCGCGCGTTCCACGCCGGCCGGTTCGCGTTGATGCTTTCCCAGTCGATGGTGACGGCGGTCTTCATCCACTTGTTGATGTCCGCCACCTGCGCCGCGCCTTCGCCCACGGCCGGGGCCTTGGGGTTGGTCGGGATCTGCGCGCCGTACTGCAGCACGTTGGCCTGAGCCACGGGGCTCAGCAAAAATTCGGCGAGCTTCTGCGACAGCTCGGGCTCGCTGTTGTTGGCGATCACGCACTGGCCGACCATGAGCACCACGGCGCCTTCCTTGGGCGGTGCGTACTCGACCGGAATGCCCTTGGTCTTGAGCGCGGCCACGGCCGTGGGCGTGAGCGGGAAGATTGCCGCTTCGCCGGTCTGCACCATCTCCGAGAGCTTGGCCGAGCTGGGGATGTACTCCAGCACGTTCGGCCCGATGGTGGTGGGCCAGGCCTTGAAGCCGGGCTCCACGTTCTTGTCGTTGCCGCCCTGGATGCGGTTGAACATCAGGAAGCCGTGCAGCCCGAAGGACGAGGACGACATCGACTGGAACACCACCTTGCCCTTGTACTTCGGGTCGGCCAGGTCCATCCACGAGGTGGGCGGCGCCCAGCCCTTTTCCTTGAACATCTTGGCGTTGTAGGCGAGGCCGGTCATGCCCAGGCTCACGCCGCTGGCCATGTCGTCCTTGAAGCGCGCGGCCGGGTAGATCTCGCTGAGGGACTGGCTGGGCTTCTGCTTCTGGCACAGGCCCATGCCGATGGCGCGCACCATGATGCCGTCGTCCAGGAACATCACGTGCATCTGCGGCTTGTCCTTGTTGGCCTGCGCCTTCGCGAGGATGTCGGAGGAGGTGCCGGGCACCACCACCACCTTCGCGCCGTAGGCCTTCTCGAAGGCGGGGAACACATACTGCGTGTACGCCTTCTCCATGGTGCCGCCGTTCATGCCGATGTAGATGGTCTTGGTCTGCGCGCTGGCGATGCCCGCGGCTGCGAGCAGCGCGGCGAGGAGGAAGGGGGACTTGGCGGTGCGGGACATGGTGATGCTCTCCAATCAGTTCAGGTGGGGGAAGCGGCGAGGGATGGGGAAACGGGTTCTTCGTCGAAGCGCTCGATGGCGAAGGCGTCGATGGGCGTGTCGCTTCGGCCGTCGCGCGCCAGCTCGGCCAGCACTTCGCCGGCGGCCGGGCCGATCTGGAAGCCCGCACCCGCGAAGCCGAAGCCGTGGAACAGCCCCGGTGTGGTGCGGCTCGGTCCGAGCACTGGTTCGCGGTCGGGCAGGTAGCCTTCGGTGCCGCCCCAGGTGCGGATGATGTGCGCGTGGCGCAGCGCGGGCAGCAGCTCGACGGCCTGCCGCGCGAGCACGGCGATGGCGTCGCTTTCGGCGCGAGCGCGTTCGGCATCGAGCGTGATGCCCGTGCCGCCGCCCATCACGAGGTTGCCGCGAGCCACCTGCCGGCAGTAGATGCCGCCGCCTTCCACGCCGAGGCTCCATTGCATGAAGTGCGGCACCGGCTCGGTCACTGCCATCATGGGGCTGCGCGAGAACATCGGCGGCTTCTCGCCGAACTGCGCCGCGATGGCGCCGGCCCATGCGCCCGCGCAGTTGAGCAGCAGGGGCGCCTGCACTTCGAGCGCGTTGCCGCTGCGCACCATGAACGTGGCGCCGTCGTGCGCGACCTCGTCGACCTTATGCCGCTCGAAGACCAGCGCACCCGCGCGCTGCGCCGCCAGCGCGAAGGCCGGCGACACGAGACGCGGATTGGCCTGCCCGTCTTCCGCGCACAGCGAGCCGCCCACGGCGCGAGTGCCGAGCCAGGGGCATTGCTGTCGCAGGCGCGTGGCGGAGATCAGTTCGAGGCCCAGGTCGAAGTCGCTGCTCATCGCGCGATAGCGCTCCAGCGAGGCCATGTCGGCTTCGCTGCGCGCGATCTTGAAATGGCCCGAGCGGACGTATTCGCCGTCGGTGCCCAGCAGCTCGGGCAGCCGGCCCCAGATGCGGTGCGCGCGCTGCGTCAGCGGCAACTGGCTCAGGGAGCGGCCCTGCCGGCGCACGCCGCCGAAGTTCACGCCGCTGGAGCGCGAGCCGCAGAGGTCGCGCTCGAGAAGCACCACGCTGGCGCCCATGCGGCGCAAGGCCAGCGCGGCGGAGGAGCCGACGATGCCGCCACCGATGATGGCGACGTCGGTTTGCAACTTCTTGATCGAGCTCATTCAATAACCTCCGCGCTTCGCGCTGCGGTGCGCGCTTGCTTGGGGCGGCCCGGCGCGGCACTCATGCGTCGGCCCCCTCGGCGGGCACGAGCCGGATCGGGATCGGCTTGATCGGCGCCTGCCCGCGCAGGCGGCCGACCTGCTGCAGCGGCTGCTGCGTCGCATGCGCGAGGATCTCGGCCGCGGCCACGCCGCACATGCGGCCCTGGCAGCGGCCCATGCCGACGCGCGACAGGGCCTTGAGCCGGTTCAGCTCGTCGGCACCGGCCGTGGCGACGGTCTGGCGCAAGGTGCCCGCCGTGACGTTTTCGCAGCGGCAGATCACGAGCTCGTCGGGCGCATGCGCGGCCCAGTCCTGCGGTACCGGGAAGGCGCGTTCGAGGCCCCGGCGGAAGCCAGCGAGCTTGTGCAGCCTGCGTTCGAGTTCGGCTGCGCGTGCCGTATCGACCGCCACGCCGTTGTCCGCCAGCAGCGCCAGCGCCGCTCGTTCGCCCGCCCACTCGGCCGCGTCCGCGCCCATGATGCCGGCGCCGTCGCCCGCGAGGTACACGCCCTCGACGCTGGAGCGCCCAGCCGCATCGCGCACCGGCAGGTGCGCGCGGTGCAGCGGCGCGTAGTCGAAGCGGCAGCCCAGCAGGTCGGCCAGCTGTGTTTCGGAGCGCAGCGCGTAGCCGAAGCCGACGGCGTCGCAGGCCAGCGTGCGTTCTCCGGCACCGTCCTGCCAGGCCACGCCGGTCACGCGGCTTTGCTGTTCGTCGCCGAGCACGCGCAACGGACGCACGCCGCTGTGCAAGGCCACGCCGTGCGCGCGCAGCCAGCCGACGTAGTACACGCCCTTCGCGAACACCGCGGGCTGGGTCAGCATCGCAGGTGTGGCCGCGAGCTGGTCGGCAAGGCGCGCGGTGTCGAGCACCGCGGCCACCTTCACGCCGGCCTTTGCATATTGATAAGCCACGAGGTACAGCAATGGCCCCGTGCCCATGAACACCACGCGCTGCCCGATGGCGCAGCCCTGGAACTTGAGCGCCACTTGCGCGCCGCCCAGCGTGTAGACGCCGGGCAGCGTCCAGCCCGGCACCGGCAGCACGCGGTCGGTGGCGCCCGTCGCCGCGATCAGGTGGCTGTAGGGCACGCGGCGGTTGCTGCGCGTGGGGTTGTGCATCACGTCGAGCCGATGGTCCTGGGCGTTCCACACCAGACTGTCGCCCAGATGCTCGATGCGGCCCTGCAGCGCGTCGAAGGCCGCGTGCACGGCATCGGCGCGCTTCGACTCGAAACCATAGAGCGTTCGCGCCGTGCGCTGCGCGAGGCCGGCTGGCGGGCGGCGGTAGATCTGCCCGCCGGCGCGCGGCGCCTCGTCGATCACCACGGGCCGCAGGCCATGCGCCACCAGTGTCTGCGTGGCGCGCACACCGGCCGGGCCGGCGCCGACGATCACGGGGCGGATTGCGTCTGCCTTCGTCATGCGCCGTTCTTTCCGGTGACCAGCGCCATGCCCGGCGCGATGAAGGTCGAGCAGGCGCGCAGCCGCTCGCCTTCGTCCGTGGCAATCCAGCAGTCCTGGCAGGCGCCCATCATGCAGAAGCCCGCGCGCGGAAGGCCGCTGAATTCGTTGCGCCGCAGCTGGTCGCATTGCGTGAGCACGGCAGTCAGCACGGTGTCGCCGGCCAGCGCGCTCGCGGGCGCGCCATCGAGGGTGAAGGGCACGGCTTCGCGCCCGCTTTTCTCGGCCACGCGGTGAAGCAGGGCGTGTGCAGTCATGGTCATCTATCTGCGCCCCACCAGCACGCGGTCGAGTCCGTAGACACGGTCGAGCAGCACCATTGCGAAGGCCGTGACGGCCACCATCAGCGCCGACACCGCGGCCATCAGCGGATCGATCGACTCGGTCGCGTACATGTACATGCGCACCGGCAGCGTCACCGTGCTCGGTGCGGTCACGAAGATCGACATCGTCACTTCGTCGAAGCTGTTGATGAACGACAGCATCCAGCCGCCCGTGACACCCGGCAGGATCATCGGCAGCGTGATGCGGCGGAACACCGTGGCCTGGCTCGCGCCCAGCGACAGCGCGGCCTGCTCGGCGCTGCGGTCGAAGCCCACCAGCGCCGCCACCACCAGCCGCAGCGTGTAGGGCGTGACGATGAGCGCATGCGCCATCACCAGCCAGCCGAAGCTGCCGGTGCCGCCGACCAGCGCGAACAGCCGCAGCAGCGCCACGCCCAGCACCAGGTGCGGCACGATCAGCGGCGAGAGGAACAGGCCGTTGAGGAAGTCGCGCCCCGGAAACGCGTAGCGCGTGATCGCCATGCCGGCCGGCACCGCGAGCAGCGTGGCGATGGTGGCCGAGCTCAGTGCGAGCCACAGGCTGTTCCAGAACGACTGCATGAAGTCGGGGTGCGCGAACACCGCCTTGAACCAGCGCAGCGAGAAGCTGGTGGTCGGAATGGTCAGCGTGTTCTCGGGCGTGAACGCCACGATGCACACGACCACCAGCGGCGCCAGCATGAAGGTGATGACGAGCGCGTTGAACGCGAGGGCGATGGGGCCGTTTCTTTTCATCCCAATGCCTTCTTGTAGCGGCCTTCGACCAGGCGGTTGTAGCTGAGCATGACCACGAGGTTGGCCACCAGCAGCACCAGCGCCACGGCCGCGCCCAGCGGCCAGTTGAGTTCGCTCAGGTATTCGTCGTAGACGATGGTCGCGACCATCTTCAGCCGGCGCCCGCCGAGCAAGCCGGGAATCGCGAACGAACTCGCGGCCAGGCCGAACACGATCAGGCTGCCCGAGAGAATGCCCGGCATCACCTGCGGCAGCACGATGCGCCGCAGCGTGGTGAAGGGCGTGGCATTGAGCGAGAGCGCCGCGTTCTCCACGCCGGGGTCGAGCTTTTGCAGCGAGGTCCACACCGGGATCACCATGAAGGGCAGCATCACGTGCACCAGCGCGATGATCACCGCCGTGTTGGTGTAGAGGATCTTCACGGGCCCGACGCCCAGCAATTGCAGCAGTGCGTTCACCGCGCCCTCGGGCCCGAGCAGCATGCTCCAGCCGAAGGCGCGCACCACCACCGACACGAGCAGCGGTGCGAGCACCACCAGCAGCAGCACCGAGCGCCATGGGTTGCGCATGCGGCTCAGCACGTAGGCCTCGGGTGCGCCGACGAGCACGCAGATCAGCGTGACCAGGCCCGAGACCCAGAAGGTGCGCCAGAAGATGCCGAGGTAGTACGAGTCGGAGAACACCAGCGCGTAGTGCGCCAGCGTGAACTCGCCGGACTTCGGGCCGGTGGCCGGGTCGTACACGTTGAACGACAGCACGGCCGTGAGTGCGAGCGGCACCAGCAGCAGCGCGCTGAACAGCAGCAGCGCGGGGCCGGAGAGCCACCAGGGCGTGGCCTTGTTCTGCAAGGTGCTCATGCCATCACGGCCTTCGCGGTGGCGTCCGCGGGCAGCAGCCGCATGCAGTGCGCCGGCCAGTCGATGCCGGTGCGGGCGCCTTCTTCGAGCGCATCGCGCCCATCGTTGGGGCTCAGCACCGTGAGGTCGCCGATGGGCGTGGCCACGCGGTAGAGCCACTGACTGCCGAGGAAGAAGCGTTCCTGTACCTCGCCGTCGAGCCGGCCCCGGCTCGTCGGCACGAGTTGCAGCTTCTCGGGCCGCACGCTCAGCAGCGCGGCCGTGTCGACGCCGAAGCCCGTGTCGTCCACGTCGAGCGAGAGCGCGCCGACTTCGACGCAGGTGCGCGCGGCGCCGCTGCCGGACACGCGGCAATCGAGCAGGTTGGCCTTGCCGACAAAGGTGGAGATGAAGCGCGTGCTCGGGTGTTCGTACACGCGCTGCGGATGGTCGATCTGCGTGGCGCAGCCGCCTTCCATCACCACCACGCGGTCGCTGATCGACATGGCTTCGCTCTGGTCGTGCGTGACCATCACCGTGGTGGTGCCGACCTTGCGCTGGATCTGCCGCAGCTCGAACTGCATCTCCTCGCGCAGCTTGGCGTCGAGGTTGGACAGCGGCTCGTCGAGCAGCAGCACCGGCGGCTCGATCACCAGCGCGCGCGACAGCGCCACGCGCTGCCGCTGGCCGCCCGAGAGTTCGCGCGGATAGCGCGTGGCATGCGCTTCGAGGTGCACCAGCGCCAGCGCCTGCTTCACGCGTTCGGCGCGCTCGGCCTTGGGCATCTTGCGCATCTCGAGGCCGAAGCTCACGTTGTCGGCCACCGTCATGTGCGGAAACAGGGCATAGGTCTGGAACACGATGCCCAGCCCGCGCGTGTTGGCCTTGGCGTGCGTGATGTCCTTGCCCGCGAGCTCGATGCGGCCGCTGCTCACCGCCTCGAAGCCCGCAATCATCTGCAGCGTGGTGGTCTTGCCGCAGCCCGAAGGGCCGAGCAGCGAGACGAACTCGCCCTTTTCTACCGTGAGGTTCATGGCCGACACCGCGCGGGTGGCGCCATAGAACTTGGTCACGTCGGTAAGCCGGAGGAATGACATGGAACGGGCCTTTCTTCGGGGGCGAAAAAGATGGCTCCAGGCACCTGGATTCATCCTGGTGCGGGCCATGGACAGCTTGCTGCTCTTGATTCACTCTATTGCAACGATTGCGCCAGATCGCCTCGGGTATTCCATTAATCAGAATCTTTATTCAATTTATTCCGATCAATGGAATATGATGGCTGCGATTGATACATCGGATTCCACAGGAGCAAGGTATGGAGACCTCTTCGGCGTCGCCGGCGGCCAGCGGCGGCGTGCCGCGCGTCTTTTCGGTGATCCGCGCGCTCGGCGCGGTGCAGGCCGAAGGCGGCCGCGTGACCCAGATCGCACGTTCCGTGGGCCTCACGCAGGCCACCACGCACCGTTTGCTGCAATCGCTCATGGCCGAAGGCATGGTCGAGCAGGACGAGCGCAGCAAGCTCTACCGGCTGAGCATCGATTTCTTCGCGCTCGCCGCGAGCGCGGGCAACCCGGGCGACCTGCGCTCCATTTGCCGGCCGGTGCTCTTGCGGTTGTGCGCGAGCCTGGGCGACAGCATCTTTCTATTGGCGCGCAGTGGCTTCGACGCGGTGTGCCTTGACCGCAGCGAAGGGCCGTTCCCGATTCGCTCGTTTACAGGCGACATCGGCGGGCGCATCGCGCTGGGCGTGGGGCAGGGCGCGCTGGCGATCCTGGCCTTCCTGCCCGAGGCCGAGCGCGAAGAGGTGATCCGCTTCAACCTCTCACGCGTGCGCGAGTACGGCGTGTACGACGAGGTGTACCTGCGCACCGAGATCGAGCGCGTGCGGCAGGCGGGCTATGCGGGGCGCAACACGGGCCTGCTCGAAGGCATGGCGGGCGTGGCCGTGCCGATCCTCGACCGCGAGGGGCGTGCCGTGGCGGCACTGAGCGTGGGCACGATTGCCGACCGGCTCAATGCAGACCGCATGCCGACGGTGGTCGAACTGCTCAAGCGCGAGGCCGCGGCCATCGGGCCGAAGATCAATCCGTTCGATGCGACGTTGAGGAGGCCCGCGCAGAGCCTGGCAAGCTCGCCGGCTGGGCAGCGCATCAGCCTGCCCGAGGCTCCGGCCTGAAGTCAGAGGCCGAAGAGCAAGACGACGACCATGACGGCCGCGCCCAGTGCGAAGTAGCCCACGACAAGCATCGTCGCCACAAAAAGCGCAAGGTAGATCGCGCGCCGCAGCACGCTCGGTGTCGAAGGAACGCAGCGCCAATAAATGACGGCCGCCCACAGAACGAGCACCACCTCTATGGCGTGGGCCATGATCACTTCGGCTTCGCCCGAGCGGAACATCGTCTTGCCAAGCACCGAGCCGATGATCCCCAGGATCGGGATCGCCACGGTCCAGGCGGCAACATTCAGCCCGAGACGCCAGCCGGGCTTCATCGGATCGCCTCACCTTTGAAGAAGTGCAGCGGCATGGGCTCTTCCCAGCCGGGCGTCTGGTAGCCCGCGACTCTGAGCTCGGGAACGTAGCCCATCACGCTTTTGAGAAGCGCGGCGAGATACGAGCTGCTGTTGTATTCGCCGGGGTTCATCCTGTCGCCCCGCAGCCGTGCAGGGAAGCTGTAGGGCGACACGTAGCTAGAAAAATTCAGGTCCCGCTTTATCAGTTCCTGAGAGAACGTCTCGGGACTCATGCCATTGGGCGCCGCCAATGGAATCTTGACCACGACACCCGGGGGCAGCGAATTTGTGTACATGTTGGTTCTGATCCGCAGCACGTTGCGCAGGCCCGCTTCCGCCATTGTGGGTTGCCCGTCAATGACGGTGATGCCGTTGTATGCGTCGTCAATGATGAGCGAAATGTGCAAGCTTGGATGCGGCTTGCCAACTTTGCCTATGGGTGCTGCGGCGATGCGCCCATAGAGCGTGAAGGTCGGTGCCGAATGCTGGATTCGACCGACCGAGACTGCTTCTGTCGTCACTGTTACTCCCTTTTTTAGTTCTTGACGCTGAGGCGTCGCGGGCATCATATCGAGCGGAAATTTCAGCTTTCCTCGTGTCCGCGCGAGGAGTCCCATTCATGAACAACCCCTCGATCCTCTACCCCGTATTCGCCCTCGCCGGCCTCACTGGCCTGGTGCTGCTGCTCATCCCCATCGTGCGCATCCGTGCCGTGCGGCGCCGCGAGGTCCGGGGCATCGATTTCAAGCTGGGCGAATCGGCTGCCGTGCCCGACGCCGTGCGTATCCCGAATCGCAACTACATGAACCTGTTGGAGCTGCCGGTGCTGTTCTATGTGGTGTGCCTGCTCTTCTACGTGGCGGCGCTTCCCACGCCCGCGGCGATCTGGCTGGCCTGGGTGTACGTCGGCCTGCGCGCGCTGCACAGCGTGGTGCACCTGACCTACAACCACGTGATCCACCGGCTGGTGCTGTTCGCCGCGAGCAACGGCATGCTGGTGGTGCTGTGGGTGATGGCTGCCGCCCGGTTGGTGCGCTAGCCATGAACGTGCGAGTTCATTCCTGAAACGCATCAGGTCCTTCCATATTTTCACTAGGCAAGCGCGCGGGATTCGCAGATATTGGCCGGGTCCTCCTTTCTCCTCCTTCCCGGAGCGCGTCCATGTCCGAAGCCAACACCTCCCCCTCCGTCCCCACCGAAGTCGAGCAGCTGCTGCAGCGCCTGGGCGTGCCCCCCGAGGCCCACACCGGGGGCGCGCTGACGGTGCGCTCGCCCGTCAGCGGCGAGGTCATCGCACAGGTGCCGCAGACCACGCCGGCCGAGGCCACCGCTGCCATCGGCCACGCGCACGAAGCCTTCAAGGCCTGGCGCAGCGTGCCGGCCCCGCGCCGCGGCGAGCTGGTGCGCCTGCTCGGCGAAGAGCTGCGCGCCGCCAAGGGCGACCTCGGGCGCCTCGTCACGCTGGAGGCCGGCAAGATCCCGTCCGAAGGCGCGGGCGAAGTGCAGGAAATGATCGATATCTGCGACTTCGCGGTCGGCCTCTCGCGCCAGCTCTACGGCCTCACGCTGGCCACCGAGCGCGCCGAGCACCGCATGATGGAAACCTGGCATCCGCTGGGCGTGTGCGGCGTGATCTCGGCCTTCAACTTCCCGGTGGCCGTGTGGTCGTGGAACGCGGCGCTGGCGCTGGTGTGCGGCGACTCGGTGGTGTGGAAGCCTTCCGAGAAGACGCCGCTGACCGCACTGGCCGTGCATGCCATCGCGAAGCGCGCCGTCGCGCGCTTCGGCGATGCGCCCGAGGGCCTGCTCGGCCTGCTGCTGGGCCAGCGTGACATCGGCGAGGTGCTGGTCGATGACCATCGCGTGCCGATCCTCTCGGCCACCGGCTCGACGGCAATGGGCCGCCAGGTGGGACCGAAGCTGGCCGCGCGCTTCGCCCGCGCGATTCTCGAACTCGGCGGCAACAACGCGGCCATCGTCACGCCCTCGGCCGACCTCGACCTCACGCTGCGCGGCATCGCGTTCGCTGCCATGGGCACGGCCGGCCAGCGCTGCACCACGCTGCGCCGCCTGTTCGTGCACGACAGCGTGTACGACGCGCTGGTGCCCAAGCTTGCGAAGGTTTATGGCAACGTGCAGGTGGGCGATCCGCGCGAGGCCGGCACGCTGGTCGGCCCGCTGATCGACCGCGCAGCCTTCGACGGCATGCAGAAGGCGCTCGGCGAAAGCCGCGAGGCCGGCGCCACGGTGCACGGCGGCCAGCGCGTCGAAGGCCTCGGCACCAAGGACGCGTACTACGTGCGCCCCGCGCTGGTCGAGCTGAAGACGCACGACGGCCCGGTGCTGCGCGAGACCTTCGCGCCCATCCTCTACGTGGTGCGCTACAGCTCGCTCGATGAGGCCATCGAATGGCACAACGCGGTGGGCGCGGGCCTGTCGTCGTCGATCTTCACGCTGAACGTGCGCGAGGCCGAGCGCTTCATGTCGAGCTCGGGCTCGGACTGCGGCATTGCCAACGTCAACATCGGCCCGAGCGGCGCGGAGATCGGCGGCGCCTTCGGTGGCGAGAAGGAAACCGGCGGCGGCCGCGAAGCCGGCTCCGACAGCTGGAAGGCGTACATGCGCCGTGCGACGAACACCATCAACTACTCGACGGCATTGCCCCTGGCGCAGGGCGTGACCTTCGACATCGGAGAGTAAGACTCACCCCAGGCTTCGCGCACTTCGTGTTGCTGCGCCAACCCCCTTTGGGGGGCGGCATCTGCGGCCCGGCGAAGCTGGTTCCGCGATGTCCCGCGAATCAAGAATAACCACCAGGAGACAGAAGACATGAGGACGAGATTCAAGACCATCGCCGCCGCAGCATCGCTCGCGTTCGCATTGGGCGCCGCCGCGCAAACCGCCGGCGGCACGCTCGACAAGATCAAGGCCAGCGGCAAGGTGGTGCTCGGCGTGCGCGAAGCCTCGCCGCCGATGGCCTACATGCTGGGCGCGGGCGAGAAGTACGTGGGCTACCACGTCGAGCTGTGCGAGCGCGTGCTGAAGGACATCGTGCCGCAGGCGAAGCTCGAATACATGGCCGTGACCGCGCAGAACACCATCCCCCTGGTGCAGAACGGCACGCTCGACATCGGCTGCGGCCCCACCACCAATAACACCGCACGCCAGCAGCAGGTGGCGTTCGCGCTCACCACGTACGTGAGCGAAGTGCGCATGGCGACCAAGGTCGACTCGGGCATCGCCAACCTCGACCAGCTCGCGGGCCGCAACGTGTCGGCATCGACCGGCACCACCGCCGTGCAGCTGCTGCGCAAGCGCGAGCGCGCGCAGAACGTCTCGTACAACACGATGCTCGGCAAGGACCACCTCGAGAGCTTTCTGCTGATGGAGTCGGGCCGCGCCGACGCCTTCGTGCTCGACGACAACCTGCTGGCCGGGATCATCGCGAACTCCAAGAACCCCGCGGCCTACCGCATCGTGGGCGAGCCGCTGGGCTCGGAGCCGATCGCGCTGCTGTTCCGCAAGGACGACCCGGCCTTCAAGGCCGCGGTGGACGATTCGCTGCGCCGCATGATGAAGAGCGGCGACCTGGAGAAGATCTACGCCAAGTGGTTCGTGGCGGCCATCCCGCCGAAGAACACGAGCCTGAACCTGCCGATGAGCACGGCGCTCAAGCAGCTGATGCTCGAACCCAACGACAAGCCACTGGAGGCCTACGCCAAGTGACCACGGACACTGTCGTCTTCTCGCCGGCGCAGCGCGTGCGCGCCATCGGCGTCTCGGAAATCCTGCGCATCACCGACCACGCCAACGCGCTCAAGCGCGCGGGCCGTCCGGTGATCGTGCTGGGCGCGGGCGAGCCCGACTTCGACACGCCGCAGAATGTGCGCGACGCGGCGGTGCGCGCCATCGGGCGCGGCGACACGCGCTACACGGTGCTCGACGGCAGCCCGGCGATGAAGGCGGCAGTGCAGCTGAAGTTCAAGCGCGACAACGCGCTCGACTTTGCACTCGACGAGATCAGCGTGAGCGCAGGCGCCAAGCAGGTGATCTTCAACGCGCTGATGGCCAGCCTGGACCCGGGCGATGAAGTCATCCTGCCCGCGCCGTACTGGACCTCGTACGCCGACATCGTGCAGATCTGCGGCGGTGTGCCGGTGCCGGTGGCGTGCACCGAGGCGAATGGCTTCCGGCTCGATGCCGCGCAGCTCGAGGCGGCGATCACGCCGCGCACGCGCTGGCTGTTCGTCAATTCGCCGTCGAACCCGAGCGGCGCGGCCTACAGCGCGGCGCAGCTGAAGCCGCTGTGCGAGGTGCTGCTGCGGCATCCGCAGGTGTGGGTGCTGGCCGACGACATCTACGAACACATCCTCTACGACGGACTGGCATTCGCGACGCCGGTGGCGGTGGAGCCGCGCCTGCGCGAACGCACGCTGACCGTCAACGGCGTATCGAAGGCCTATGCGATGACCGGCTGGCGCGTGGGCTACGGCGCGGGGCCGCGCGCGCTGGTCGCGGCGATGGCCGTGGTGCAGAGCCAGACGACCTCGTGCCCTTCGTCGATCAGCCAGGCCGCGGCCATCGAGGCGCTGACCGGGCCGCAGGAGATCGTGGCCGAGCGCTGCGCCGACTTCCAGGCGCGGCGCGACTTCGTGGTGGCCGCGCTGAACCGCGCGCCGGGGCTGCATTGCCGCGTGCCCGAAGGCGCGTTCTATACCTTCGCCAGCTGCGCCGGCGCGCTCGGCAAGCGCACGCGCGGCGGCACGCTGCTGCAGACGGACAGCGACTTCTGCCGCTACCTGCTGCAGGAGTTCGAGGTGGCGGTGGTGCCGGGCAGCGTGTTCGGGCTGGCGCCGTATTTCCGCATCTCGTATGCGACGTCGATGGCGCAGCTGGAAGAGGCATGCCAGCGCATCGCTGCTGCATGCGAAGCCCTCGAATGACCCCGCATTTCTCCCTTCCCCGCTGGGGGAGGGCAGGGGTTGGGGCAGGCGGCATGTCAATTGCCGTCGGCTCATCCCACGCCGCTTGCCCCCATCCCAGCCTTCCCCCAGAGGGGGAAGGAGCAAGACCCAACACCTTCATTCCATTGGACACAGCATGACTTCCTCCCGCACCGGCGGCCAGATCCTGGTCGACCAGCTCATCACCCACGGCGTCAGGCAGCTGTTCTGCGTGCCCGGCGAAAGCTTTCTGGCCGTGCTCGACGCGCTGCATGACGCATCGATCGACGTGACCGTGTGCCGCCAGGAAGGCGGCGCGGCGATGATGGCCGAGGCGCAGGGCAAGCTCACGGGCCAGCCCGGCATCTGCTTCGTCACGCGCGGCCCCGGCGCCACCAACGCGGCGGCCGGCGTGCACATCGCGCACCAGGACTCGACGCCGCTGCTGCTGTTCGTGGGCCAGGTCGCGCGCGACGCCATGGGCCGCGAGGCTTTTCAGGAGCTGGACTACGGCGCGGTGTTCGGCACCATGGCCAAGTGGGTGGTGCAGATCGACGATCCGGCGCGTGTGCCCGAGCTCGTGTCGCGTGCCTTCCATGTCGCCACCTCCGGCCGACCCGGGCCGGTGGTGATCGCGCTGCCCGAGGACATGCTGACCGAGGCCGCAGCGGTGGCCGACGCGCAGCCCTACGCGGTGACCGAAACCCATCCCGGCGCGGCGCAGCTCGCCGAGCTGCAGCAGCGGTTGTCGCAGGCGCAGCGCCCGGTGGTCATCCTCGGCGGCAGCCGCTGGTCGGAGCAGGCGGCGCTGCAGTTCGCTGATTTCGCGGCCGCGTTCTCGCTGCCCGTGTACTGCTCGTTCCGCCGCCAGATGCTGATGTCGGCCGAGCACCCCTGCTATGCGGGCGACCTGGGCCTGGGCGCCAACCCGCGCATGCTGGAGCGCATCCGCAATGCCGACCTCGTGCTGCTGGTCGGCGGGCGCCTGTCGGAAGTGCCGTCACAAGGCTACGAACTGCTGGCGATCCCGCAACCGAAGCAGGCCCTGGTGCATGTGCACGCCGATGCCAACGAGCTCGGCAAGCTCTACCGCCCGGCGCAGGGCATTCACGCCACGCCGCGGGCGTTCGCCGAAGCGGTGTCCACGCTGCGCCCCGCCCAAGCGCCGGCCTGGCAGGCAGAGACAAAGACCGCACGCGAAGACTTCCTGCGCTGGAGCGACCCGGCCCCCATCCGCATTCCCGGCCCGCTGCAGATGGGCGAGGTCATGCAGCACCTGCGCGAAGTGCTGCCGGCCGACACCATCTTCTGCAACGGCGCGGGCAACTTCGCCACGTGGGTGCACCGCTTCTGGCCGTTCCGCGCCTTCGCGAGCCAGCTCGCGCCCACCAGCGGCTCGATGGGCTACGGCCTGCCGGCCGGCGTCGGCGCCAAGAGGCTGTGGCCGCAGCGCGAGGTGGTCGTGTTCGCGGGCGACGGCGACTTCATGATGCACGGCCAGGAGTTCGCCACCGCCGTGCAGTACGGCCTGCCGATCATCGTGGTGCTGCTGGACAACGCCATGTACGGCACGATCCGCATGCACCAGGAAAAGCACTATCCCGGCCGCATCAGCGCCACGCAATTGAAGAACCCCGATTTCCGCGGCTATGCCGAAGTGTTCGGCGGCCACGGCGAACGCGTGACCAGCACCGAAGAGTTCGGCCCCGCGCTGGCCCGTGCGCGTGCGAGCGGCAAGCCGGCGATCCTGCACTGCCTGCTCGATCCGGAAGCGATCACGCCGGGCAGCACGCTGCAGTCGATCCGCAAGGCCGCGCTGGCCGCGTCCTGAACAGCGCCGCGGCAGGAAGGCGTCAGCCCAGTCCGTCCGCGTGGCGAGTGGGTGTGGGCAGGGCGCCGTCGGGCTGCCGCGCCGCCAGCCGCTTGGCCCGAGCCAAAGGTTCCATCGCCTGTTCGAGCCGCATCGCGAGCTGGTAGAGCTCCTCGTCCCTGGTGTCCGCGGCATGCGCGCGCGTCATGCGCACGATCTCGGCGGCGTATTCGGCGTTGGTGGCCATCCATTCGGTGTCGGTCACGCGCCCGTGCTTTCGCCGAAGCGCCACATGAAGGCGCGCGGCGAGGGCGATGCGTTCGCTTTCGGACATGGATGGCATGCTTCCTCCGTCGGGTGGGCGACTCCCGGGTTCTTCCTGATGTGCAAGATCGGGGCCTGACCGCGCGTGCATGAATTGTGCCGCGCCGTTAACCATCGGAAACACTTTGGTTTGCGAATCGGGCTTTCCGGGCCGGCAAAGCGGGTAATTCCCAATGCACTGAGGCGGTGCGCCCCCTAAAGTCTGCGCACTCGCGAACGGGCCCTGCTCGTGCTGCCGAGGGTCCGAGGAGACAAATCTCGAGCAACTATAAAAATGCTTCCAAGGCTCCGTACGAGATGCCGTGTTTGACTTTGAAGGGCGCCGCTGGTCGGCGCCTTTTTTATGCCCGCGCGCGCCGTGCCCGAAGGGTTTTTCCTCAGTGCCAAATTGACCTCCCACAAAGGCCACGCGTGCACATGAAGCTATATTTTCGATAGCGCCACGAGTGAGACAATCGCCGCCATGGAAATGCTGGTGGTGACGGGCGCTTCGCTGCTCGCGGGTTTTGTCGATTCGATCGTGGGCGGAGGCGGGTTGATCCTGGTGCCGGCGCTGTTTGCCGTGTTCCCGGGCGCGACGCCGGCAACGCTGCTGGGCACCAACAAGAGTGCGTCCATTTGGGGCACGGCAGCCGCCGCGGCCCAGTTCAGCCAGCGGGTGCAGATGCGCTGGGGCGCGCTTTGGCCTGCCGCGGTGCTCGGTTTCGCCGGCTCGATGCTGGGCGCCTGGGGCGTCACGCTATTCCCGGGCGACTTCCTGCGCCGGGCGCTGCCGGTCATCCTGCTGGGCGTGCTGCTCTACACGCTGGCGCGCAAGGACATGGGGCGGATGCATGCGCCGCGCTTCTCCGGCCGGGCCGAGACGCTGGCGGCCTGCACCATCGGCCTGACGATCGGGTTCTACGACGGCTTCTTCGGGCCGGGCGCGGGGAGCTTCCTGGTGTTCCTGTTCGTGCGCTGGATGGGCTACGACTTCCTCAACGCCTCGGCCTCGGCCAAGATCATCAACACGCTGACCAACGCCGCGGCGCTGATCCTGCTGGCTGCCAAGGGCCATGTCTGGTGGCACTACGGGCTGGTGATGGCGGTGGCCAACGTGGCGGGCAGCCTGCTCGGCACGCGGGTTGCACTGAAGCACGGGGCGGGCTTCGTGCGGGTGGTGTTCATCGTGGTGGTGAGCGCGCTGATCCTGAAGACCGCCTACGACGCGTTCCTGAAATAGCGAAACACGAAAGTCAGCCGATGTCCTCCTCCGAAGCGCCTGCCGAGCCGCCCGTCCCCGTCAGCTTCTGGCAGGCCTTCGGCTATTGGCTCAAGCTGGGCTTCATCAGCTTCGGCGGGCCTGCCGGGCAGATCGCGCTGATGCACCAGGAACTGGTGGAGCGCCGCCGCTGGATCTCGGAGAAGCGATTCCTCCATGCGCTGAATTACTGCATGGTGCTGCCCGGCCCCGAGGCGCAGCAGCTTGCGACCTACATCGGCTGGCTCATGCACCGCACCTGGGGCGGCATCGTGGCGGGAGGGCTGTTCGTGCTGCCGTCGCTGTTCATCCTGATCGCGTTGTCGTGGGTCTACATGGCGTATGGACAGGTGCCGGCGGTGGCGGGGCTGCTCTACGGCGTAAAGCCTGCGGTGACGGCCATCGTGCTGTTCGCGGCATGGCGCATCGGCTCGCGGGTGCTGAAGAACGCCTGGCTCTGGGCGATCGCGGCGGCCGCCTTCGTGGCGATCTTTGCGCTTCGCGTGCCGTTTCCGCTGATCGTGCTCGTGGCGGGGGCCATCGGCTACCTTGGCAGCCGGGTGGCGCCAGAGCGCTTCGCGCCGGGCGGCGCTCACGCCGCGGCGGCCGCCTCGGTCGGTCCCGCACTGATCGACGACGACACGCCGACGCCCGCGCATGCGCGCTTCGGCTGGGGCCGCTTCTTGCGCGTGCTGGGCGTGTTCCTCGCGCTGTGGCTCGTCGCCATCGGCGCCCTCGCGGCACTGTTCGGCTGGCACGGCGCGCTCACGCAGATGGGCTGGTTCTTCACCAAGGCCGCGCTGCTGACCTTCGGCGGCGCCTATGCGGTGCTGTCCTACGTGTTCCAGGGCGCGGTCGACCACTACGGCTGGCTCAGCGCCACGCAGATGATCGACGGGCTCGCGCTGGGTGAAACCACGCCGGGGCCGCTGATCATGGTGGTGTCGTTCGTGGGCTTCGTGGGCGGCTGGAACCAGGCGTTGTTCGGCGGGCAGTCGCTGTTCCTGGCGGGCGCGGTGGCGGCGACGGTGGTGAGCTTCTTCACCTTCCTGCCATCGTTCCTGTTCATCCTGCTGGGCGGGCCGTTCATCGAATCGACGCACGGCAACCTGAAGCTCACCGCGCCGCTGACGGCCATCACGGCGGCCGTGGTGGGCGTGATCGTCAACCTCGCGGTGTTCTTCGCCTGGCACGTGCTGTGGCCGAAGGGCGCGGGCGGTGGCTTCGACGCGGCATCGGCGGCGATCGGGCTGATCGCCGCCGTGGCGCTGTTCCGCTTCAAGGCCGGGGTGATCCCGGTGGTGCTCGGCGCGGCCCTGCTCGGACTGGCCTGGCAACAGGCGCTGCTGCCGCTACTCCAGCGCTGACTATTCCAGGAACACCGCGGAACCGGCTCCGCCGGGCCGCAGGTGTTGCCCCCGGAAGGGGGTTGGCGCAGCGACACGAAGTGCGCGCAGCCTGGGGGCGAGCCAATTACTCCTCGACGAAGGCTTCTTCGCGCTTGGCCTTGATCGCCGGCAGCAGCACGATGCCAAGCAGCAGCGCCGCAGCCACCAGCAGTCCCGCCGACAGCGGCCGCGTGACGAACACGCTCCACGCACCGCGCGACAGCAGCAGCGCGCGCCGCAGGTTCTCTTCCATCATCGGGCCCAGGATGAAGCCCAGCAGCAGCGGGGCGGGCTCGGTGCGCAGCTTCAGGAACAGGTAGCCGATGAAGCCGAAAGCCGCCACCATCCAGATGTCGAAGGTGTTGTTGTTGGTCGAGTACACGCCGATCGCGCAGAACAGCACGATCGCCGGGAACAGGAACTTGTAGGGCACCGTCAGCAGCTTGATCCACATGCCGATCAGCGGCAGGTTCAGCACGATCAGCATCGCGTTGCCGATCCACATCGAGGCGATCAGGCCCCAGAACAGCTCGGGGTTGCTGGTCATCACCTGCGGGCCGGGCTGGATGTTGTGGATCGTCATCGCACCCACCATCAGCGCCATCACCGCGTTGGGCGGAATGCCCA